>DLGO01000112.1:20151-20993 GCA_002482725.1 Bacteroidetes bacterium UBA7692
CGATACGTACCATCAAAAAAAGGTGGTGCGCCCAAGTATGGTAACTGCCGCACAGGAGGTGACAGCGGCAGCGGAGAACCTGCTGTGCATGGAGGTATTGAGCGTGGAGGAGTGTTTGCTGATGCTGAGCAGGTTTGCCATGGGGCAGTATGTAAGAGCGAGGCATTTTAGTTGTGGTGGCGAGGTGGTGGAGGTGCAGGAGACACCGCCATTTACGGCGAGGAGGAGTGCTGTGATGGCGATATTGAAGTATCATGAGACGGTGGCAAAGGAAAAGGGAAGTGCAGATGACAATGAAGGTTATATAGAATTGAATGAAGATGATTTTAATCTGTTGAGCAGGGAAAGAATATTGGAGATAACAAGGCAATTTCAGAAGATGCCTTAATCCGTTAGGTGTATTCTGTAGGGGCGAATTGCATTATTCAGATTCATAATTTAACGAGAATTCATGATTGCCTTTGGCAATTCGCCCTTGGGATGAGGTCGACCCAAATAAACCCATCAACGGCCATTTCATTTATTGAATAACAATGCCCTTATAGATTGGTTAATACCATCGGGTGTTCAAGGGCGAATGCAATTCGCCCCTACAAACAGCCAGCCGATAATATCCCAATTATCAGACCACGCCCACATCAATACCCTAAGACCCGATAGCACATGGAAAAAGACAATATCAGGAGAAGCAAAAAATTAAATTTTTACAAACTGTGTTTCAAGTCAGGAAACAGAGATTTTATATTCGATACAGAACGTGGTATTAATAACCGCCAGCGCGAAGCGCTGGAGTACCTGACGAACAGGAGCCATACGGAGATAGTGTATGGCGGTGCGGCGGG
>DLGO01000003.1:0-1707 GCA_002482725.1 Bacteroidetes bacterium UBA7692
CAAGGATTCCCTTGTGATAAAAACTAAAAATTCACGTTTTCATTCCGACTGAAGAGAATATACTAAACAGCATATTTCCAGTTTGCACAAACCTGCTGTTCCCTCATAGTCCTTCATTTTAATCATTACAATCATAGTTCAGACAATAATCAGTAATCAAAGAACGGCCCGGCTGTTTTCAAGCGAAATCGTAAACAATCAGCTTCAATCAACGAGTCCCAATATAAATACCAAACCCTATCAGACTCTAGCAAAAAAAGCGGCAAAATTGTTAAAGCGTCTCAAGCCCTTTATGCATAAGCGCTAAAGCGTGTTTTAAAAATCGTTAAGCTACTTTTTTTAGCATGTCACATCGGTAAAAATCCTTTGTCTTCAACTATGATACGGATTTTTATCATTTGGATATCATTAGTGGTATAGTGGCCTATGGTAGTGTTTATGCTTAAAAAATTTTATTACCTATCGTATCAGCTTTATGTCCGGGAACTTGCTGCCCAATATTTCATTTACCGTATGGGCAGGCGCGCCCAGCCACTGCTTCAGCACAGAGCCAAATACCGCGCGGTAGTCGTATTGCAGCTCCAGGTTATCAATAGAGGTTACCTGATCGGGTATTACAGGGCTATTGCCAGTGATGCCGCCGGCTACATTGGCCCCAAAATACATCATGGGCTGCGAGGAGCCATGGTCTGTGCCATTGCCCCCGTTCGACATTATCCTGCGGCCAAATTCCGAAAAGGTCATGCCCACTACATCCTGCTCGCGCCCCATGCGGTTTATATCTTCCCAAAAACAGCTGATGGCCTGCGATAGCTGTGCCAGCAGGTCGGCATGGCATCCTTTGGTCGGGTCTTTGGTATCTGCCTGGTCGTTGTGCGTGTCAAACCCTTTCAGGTCTACCAGGTACACTTGTGTCTCCAGCCCCCCGTTTATCAGGCGGGCTACTACCTTCAGCTGATCGGCCAGTGGGTTCTCGCCCTGCTTCGGGTAGTGTTTGGAGTGTTCCATATTACCTGCCAGCGATTTTTTTATGGTAGCGGCATATTTGTTTGTCTGCAGCAGTATCTCGCGTATGCTCTCTACCTCCTGCCCGGCAAAGCTGCCGTCCTCCTGCCCTCCTTCATCCACCTCGGGTGCGGCAAACTCCGCGTTAGGGTCTATCACTATGCTCATGTCCATAGAGGTACCCTGAAAAAGATACGTACCCGTATCGCCTATTTTGATGGCAGGCGGGTCTGTCTGTTTTTCGTTAGGGAACCCCGCAGGGTAGTTATTAAATATCGTCTCCAGGTAGCGCGCCATCCATCCTGTGTAGAGCACTTTCGACGAGTCTGAGCCTGTAAGCCATATATCAGATGCGCGAAAGTGCGAGTAGTCTTCATTTTCGTAGCCTACCCCCTGCACAAATCCCGCCTGCCCGCTGTTGAACATATCCCTGATGCCACCCATAGCAGGGTGCAACCCCATATTGGCATAACCATCCAGGGTCAGTATTTTATTTTCCGGTATGATAAGCTTGGGCCGTGCCTTGTACAGGTTTTTATAGGTCTCCAGGGATATGAGGGTGTTCAATCCATCATTGCCACCCACCAGCTGTATCAGCACCAGTATTTTTTTCTGCTTGCTGCCACTCAATCTGTTGCACGCGCTCATGGCGTTCAGTACAAAGGGAAAGAACGCGGTCGCAGCTGCAGTTTTTATAAATTC
>DLGO01000003.1:1733-2965 GCA_002482725.1 Bacteroidetes bacterium UBA7692
TCATTTGGTATTCAGGCATATTCATTATGCCTCCGAAAAATAATCTCAACCTGTCTGCTATTTCCTGCTTCACCTCCTGCTTATCAGGGGCTGCCACATGCTTTGCCCACAGCGCGCTCCATTCATTTTCTCCTGCCATGCCCTTTAGCAACACTGCTTTCAGCCGGCTCTTTGCCTTGTCGCCTATAGCTACTGCGCACAGCATGCCGAGGCTGTCTTCCAGCAGCTTATCCGCATCATCGGGTTGTGCAAATTGTTTGGCAAACCGGAAGTAATCAAATTTTATACGTGGCCCGTTGCAGTTGGTGCCTTCTTCCAGGTACAGGCTTTCTGTTATCTTCATGCGGAAAGCCAGGGTATAGGAGTTGATCCACCACTGGTGGTATTTGGGTGCCTGGTGGTAGGCAGGCCAGCCTGCTACTGTAGGCGGGTCGCCCAGTGTCATCGACAAGCCCCCTGTGCTGTAGAAATAGTGGGCCCAGCACAAATGTGTATCTACGCTATCTACAGGAAAAACAATATCGAACTGCTGTGTAGCACCTACAAAAAACTCTATCGGGTTCTTTACAATGCACCCGCGGAACGCCCCATCGAAGTAATGCTCGCTACTCAACAGGGTGCGCAGTACCGGTGCTATTTCAAAATTATTATCCGAAAATATTTTACCCAAAGGTGCTATGATCTCTTGCTCGGTGCGCTCATCTATGTGCGTGGTTACAAACCACCTGTACAGGTTGCGGCATACAAATTCCGCCGCCTCTTTTCGCCTGAATATCAGGTTTACCAGGTCATCTATTTCCCGCTCTGCCTCCCGGCCGCTCCTTCCTTTTATCACTTCATTTTCAAAGTAGGCCGAAAAC
The DNA here is from genome assembly GCA_002482725.1 of Bacteroidetes bacterium UBA7692. Lineage (GTDB taxonomy): Bacteria > Bacteroidota > Bacteroidia > Chitinophagales > LD1 > UBA7692. Next base: position 2,594 of record DLGO01000003.1, read on the forward strand.
TGCTTATCGCCTGTATCGTGCAGCTCGGGGTGAAACCCGGAGGTAATAGATTCCTTATCATCTTTCCATCCGCTCAGCACCCTTGCCGCTGCCTTTACATCGGCTTCTGTATATTTTACCCCATTGCCTTTACCCAGCGTAAACAGCTCCATTAGCTCTCTGCTGAAGTTTTCATTCGGGGCATTCTTTGTATTTGCATTGCCATTCAGGTACACCAGCACAGCAGGGTTTGTAATTCCCTCACGTGCCAGTTTTTTGAAGTTGCCCAGCGCATGGGTATGCAGCATTTTTACATAGCGGTACGAGTAGCGGCTGTCTGCTACTATCTCCGTTTGTGTCACATAGTGGTTGTGCCAGAACAAGGTCATTTTT
>DLGO01000074.1:0-158 GCA_002482725.1 Bacteroidetes bacterium UBA7692
CAAGCTAAAAGCGGCTACTCTGTATATATTTGCCCTGATTTAGATAAAGCGAAAACTGACAAATGACAATTTCATACAACTGGCTAAAACAATATATTGATATAAACCTGACACCAAAAGATGCAGCAGAGGTGCTTACTTCTATCGGCTTGGAGGGC
>DLGO01000074.1:210-2565 GCA_002482725.1 Bacteroidetes bacterium UBA7692
TGGAAAAGGTTTTTGTAGGCGAAGTGCTTACCTGCGAAAAACACCCCGATGCAGATAAGCTAAAGGTAACTACAGTAAATGTAGGTGGCGAAACACCACTACAGATAGTGTGCGGTGCACCGAATGTCGCTGCCGGACAAAAGGTAATAGTAGCTACCGTAGGTGCTTCACTCTACCCCATCAACAGCACTGAAGCACTGGTAATGAAAAAAGCCAAAATACGCGGCGTGGAAAGCTTTGGCATGATATGCGCCGAAGATGAGCTTGGCCTTGGTGAAAGCCACGATGGTATATTGGTGTTACCTGCCGACACACTGGTAGGATTGAGCGCAGCAGAATATTTTCAGGTAGAAAAGGATATCGTATTTGAGATAGGCTTAACGCCAAACCGCAGCGATGCATTCTCGCATATAGGCACGGCGCGCGACCTGGCAGCAGCACTGAATGTTGGCTACAGGCAAAACGTGGCTTTGGTAAAGCCTGACCTGAGTGCTTATGACCGTATTATAAGACCCGATCAGGTATCAGAAACATTTGCGCCGCTGGATATAGCTGTAGAAGTACAGGATACAGAAGGTTGCCCGCGCTACGCAGGTGTTACTATCAGCAACATTACTGTAAAGGAATCGCCTAAGTGGCTGCAAAACATATTGAAGGCTATTGGCGTGCGCAGCATCAATAATGTGGTAGACGCTACCAACTATGTACTGCACGAATACGGGCAGCCACTACATCCATTTGATGCAGCTAAAATAGAAGGCGATAAAGTGGTGGTGCGCAAAGCCACCGAGGGTGAAAAATTCGTAACGCTGGATGGCGTGGAGCGCAAACTGGCAGCAAATGACCTGGTGATATGTGATGCCAAAAAGCCTATGTGCATAGCGGGTGTTTTTGGCGGTGCCGAGAGTGGCGTAAGCGACAGCACTACATCTATCTTTTTAGAGAGTGCTTACTTTAGCCCTACCTATATCCGTAAAACATCTACACACCACGGCCTGCGTACAGATGCGGCCACACACTTCGAAAAAGGGTGCGATCCGAATATTACCATTGAGGCATTGAAACGTGCCGCCCTGCTGATTACAGAGTTGACAGGCGGCATGGTAAGCTCCGGTATAACTGATATTTACCACACGCCTATCCAGGATTATAAGGTAGATATTTCTTTCGCCTATATCAAAAAGCTTTGCGGCTTCGAAATACCGCTGGAAACGATAAAAAAGATATTGAGCAACCTGGAGATAAAAATTGAAAGCGAAAGCGAAACAGGATTGATACTGAATGTACCTCCTTTCAAAACAGATGTGCGCCGCCCGGCTGATGTGGTGGAAGAGATTATACGAATCTACGGATACAACAGCTTCCCGCTGCCTAAAAGATTGAATTCGAGCATTGCATTCAGCCCGGCCATCAATGTGGCAGCCTGCGAAAACATAGTAGCAGCATTGCTCACCGGCGGTGGCTTTTCTGAGATAAGCACCAACTCGGTATCGCAATCAAAATTTGAGAGCAACGATGCACTGAAAGCCGAGCAGATAATGTTGCTGAACAGCCAGACCAGCGAGCTGGATTGCCTGCGCACATCAATACTGTACACAGGCTTGGAAGTGATAGCCTACAACCAGAACAGGCGCTTTGCCGACCTGCACCTGTACGAAATAGGCAAGACTTACCACAAGACAGAAGCAGGCTACAAAGAGAAAAAGCACCTGGCACTTTTCCTTACGGGAAATACCACTGCGGCCAACTGGCTGGATAAAGGCAGGAAAAGTGACTTCTACCACCTGAAAGCCAATGTGGACAATATATTCAGCCGCTTCGGGCTGGGCAGCTTCAAGCAGGCAGTTACCGAAACTGCACCTTTCTCATTTGCCCTGCAGTATAGCATAGACGATACCGTGGTAGCAACATTGGGTCAGGTGAGCAGCGCCATAGCCAAGCAGTTTGATGTGAAGCAGGAGGTATGGTTTGCCGACCTTAATTGGGATTACCTGCTGGAGCGCAGCCAGTTCAACAAGATTGAATACAAAGAGATGCCTAAGTTTCCGGCAGTGCGCAGGGACCTTGCCCTAGTTGTAAACCGCGACCTGCGCTTCGAAACCATAGAGCAGCTATCGCATACAGAGGCAAAGAAGCTATTGAAAGAGATTTCCCTTTTCGATGTATACACAGGAGACAAAATAGAGGCAGGCAAAAAGTCGTACGCTATAAGCCTGGTATTCCAGCATGCCGACAAAACACTTACCGATACAGAAATAGAGAAGGTAATGAACAAGCTGATGCAACGCTTCGAAAGCGAGCTGGGAGCAGTTATCAGAAAGTAATTGACACTTAAATAAAAAAGAGCCTTGCAAA
>DLGO01000074.1:2570-16212 GCA_002482725.1 Bacteroidetes bacterium UBA7692
TTTGCAAGGCTCTTTTTTATTTAATGCCTGTTACAGTTTTATAGTAATGCCCAGCAGGAAGTTGAATCCCGCCTGCGGATAGTAGCTGTTGTACTTGCTTACCGGTGTTACCTGTGTGGCACTGTTTTCATCCAGGTACGAGTACCTTTCGCTATAGGTAAACCCATTACTCTCATATAGCTTATTGAATACATTGTTCAGCAACAGGTTAAACTGGATCTCTTTCAGGAAAGATGTTTTCAGGGTGTACTGTACATTGATATTGCTGTACCAGAAAGGTTTCAGCTTGCGCTCTTCGTCCATGCTGTTGTCCATGTATTGCTTGCTCACCGCCTTGGTTACCAGCGATACCTCCAGGCCGGTAACCGGAAGTGCCGTTAGCGTGAGTGCAGAGATGATGCTTGGAGAGAAAGAGATGTCGGAGTTTTTATGATCGATGATAAGTGTAAGGGCAGAGTCTGCCTCATAGTTCTCGTCGTAGGTGTAGATGTACTCTTTGAACGATTTTATCTTGTTGACGCTAAAGGTAAAGTTACCCGTAGCACGGAAATACTTTACAGGCTGCAGGCTACCCTGTAGCTCCACCCCTGTCCTGTAGCTGCTGGGTGCGTTGGCCTTTATCGGGTTGCCCACATCATTTAGCCTGCCGGTAAGCACCAGCTGGTTTTTGTAGTACATCATATAGTAGTTGGCAGAGAAAGCGTACTTGCTATTTGCAAAGCGGTAGCCAGCCTCTGCATTGTACATAGTCTCGTTCTTTTGTATGTTGCCGTCTACTATATCATCCCTGTTTGGCTCGCGGTTGCCCATGGCAAAGCTGGCATACACCTGATGGTACTTATGCGCCTGATAAGCAATACCCACCTTCGGGTTAAAGAAATTCCAGTTGCGCTGTATATCGAAACTATAGCCGCCATTCTCATCACCTTTCATGGTGTGCTTCACGTAGCGGTATTGCAGGTCGGCAAATACTATCAGCTTCTTGTTCCACTCATAGTTCAACTTGGCGTACACGTTTATATCTGTCTTGCGGCCTACATTGAAATAGTATTTAGTGTCGTTGTTCACAGCTGCATTGCGCGCCCACAGCACTGTGCCGTAGTGGTCGCCATCGTAGTAGGCAGCAAGCCCGCCAACACTTACCGACAAGCCTTTCCGCCCCTCATAATTTACGGAGTACGTACCTCCATAGAAGCCATTGTCCAGCCACCTGCGGCGCACCAGATCCCCACGCAGCAGGGTATCTCCATTCAGTACCGGTGCATCTACCTTGTACTTGGCAAAGCTTTGGTCTACCTTAAACTCCTCATAAAAACCTTTACCCAAGGTAGCAAAGCCCGCCAGGTTCAGCACCCAGCTATTGCTCAACTTTTGGGTAAAAAACAGCTGGTGGTAGTCCTGCCTGTAGTTATCGTTCTGGTCTTTCCAGGCAGGCGAGTTGGCGTAGTAGTCTGTGCCTGCAATATTCATTTTGCGGTGCACTGCCAGCGAGTCCTGTGGCACACCGTACCACGCCTGATAGGTCTTTTCGCGCCCGCTGAAATGCACGTATTTCAATATCGTATTTTTATACTGGTATCCTGTTGAGATATAGTAGCTCCAAAGGTTTGACTTGGCGCGCTCCACATATCCATCGCTGGATATTTTGGATATGCGGCCCTCTATGTAAAACCTGTCTTTTATCATTCCTGTTCCAGCCTTTACCGTATGCTTCCAGGTATTGAATGAACCATAGGAAGTCGACAGCTCACCAAAGGCCTTTTGCGAGTGTTGCTGGGTGCGGATATTGATGGATGCGCCAAAAGCTCCGGAGCCATTGGTGCTGGTGCCTACCCCGCGCTGTATCTGTATGTCCTGCACGCTGGAGGTAAAGTCCGGCATATTCACCCAAAACGTGCCCTGGCTCTCGGCATCATTTACCGGTATGCCGTTAATGGTAACATTGATACGGGTAGCATCACTGCCCCTAATGCGTATGCCAGTGTAGCCCACCCCAGCACCTGCATCCGAAGTGCTTACCACCGATGGAGTCGCATCCAACAATACCGGCAGATCCTGGCCCAGGTTTATCTTGCCCAGAGTCTCTTTGCTAACTGTGGTAAAGGTGGTAGGGGCATTTTCCTTAGCCCTGGTGCCTGTTACAATTATTTCATCACTGAAAATGGTCCGGGTACTTATGGTATCCAAAACCCTGGCCGTAGTGTCAGTTGCATTCTTTTGCCCGAAAGTAGCATGGGTAACAAATAGCAACGCCGCAATCCATAGAAAATTCTTCATGTCTTTTTTCCTTTAAAATTTGATTGCTTACCGGCAGGCACAAAGCCCCCATAGACATGAAGATGCTGCGCATAGATGTGCGCTGCGCTTTCATTCCCTTCGCGTGCATTATCACGATCAGGTTCTAAGGGTTTTTCTCAGGCGTTGCGATTTTGTGTCGCAACACCACCCCCAGAAAGCAGGATGCAAGGATAGAAATAAATCTACGAAAACTCCAAACTGATTTTTACATTTTAATATGCTTAATTCGTAAAGTGCTTGAAAAAACATTCTTGGCGGGTGCAAAAAAAGCAGCAGTAGCAATACTGCTTACAATGCTGTTTTATACTTCTGTAAAAGCAGAAGAAATATGCGCGGACACGCTTATCAGCAAANNGATACAAGCATACTGCTACCGAAGAAAAAACTATCATTCTGGGAGCCTGCACCTACACTGAACAAGAAGCGCATGGGTGCTGTGCTCGGCACCATGGGAGGATTGTACGGTGGTGCCATGCTGGGGCTAAACCATGTGTGGTATGCACAATACCCCAGGAGCAAGTTCCACTTTTTCAACGATGCGGGCGAGTGGAACCAAATAGATAAATGCGGGCATGCCCTTGCGGCCAACTTCAGCACCATATATGCTTACGATATGCTGCGCTGGAGCGGCATGAAGCGCGTACCTGCGGCCTTCACCGCCGGAGCCATTGGCTTCGGGCTAATCTCTTCCATAGAAATACTCGATGGATTTTCGGCAGAATGGGGAGCCAGCGGCAGCGACCTTGCAGCCAATTTTTTGGGCGCCGCACTGGCCACTACGCAGATACTATTGTGGAACGAACAACGCATACAATTAAAATACTCTCTGCACCTGTACGACTACCCACGAGGGCAACTGGGCGAGCGGGCAGCCAACCTGTACGGCACCGGATTTGGTGAGCGCATCATCAAGGATTACAACAACATGAATTTCTGGCTTTCGTTCAACACCTCCTCATTTTTCAAATCTCAGAAACACGCCAAGTGGATCAACATTTCCTTTGGTTACGGAGCAGGCAATCTGTATGGTGGTTTCGAAAACAAATGGGAGGATAAAAACGGTGTTATAGTAGACCGGACAGATGTAAAACGCTACCGCAAATTCTTCATTTCACTGGATGCTGACCTAAGCAGGGTAAAGGTCAGGACACGCGCAGGCCGTGCTGTATTAAAGGCATTAAACTTCATCAAGCTACCTTTCCCTGCCATAGAGTTCAACACGCTGGGACAGGTAGTTTTCCACCCAGTACACTTCCTTAATTTTTCTATGCCGGTTTACCTTAAAAAGTAAACTCAGGTGGCCTTAGCTGTTGCAGAATTTATGACCTGCGTATTGGCTTTAGCATTGCTCCCTTTTGTCCTAAGCAAAAAGAATACACCTGTAGCCACCAGCAACTGTGCGCCCAATGACTCTATAGTAGGGAAAATGCCCAGCAGTTCTATCCTGACGAAAGGAATACCATGCACAGGTATAAAGCCAATCTCCTGAAACGAATGCACCCCCTTGCCGATCAGCACTACAGACAGAATACCCATCATGATCGATGATATTTTGAAGAGTTTAGGAATAGGCAATTTTGCAGAAAAGCGCAACACCACAAAGGCAAAAAGTATCACCAAAATAAAGGCTGACAGTACACCCGCACCAAGCGCCATTTCCTGTGTACCCTTGCTCTCGATATTAATGGCAGACAGGAACAAAACACTCTCGAATACTTCGCGAAACACCACAAAGAATGAGAGCCCTACCAGCCATAAAGCACTGCGGCTATCCAGGGCATTCTTCATCATTTTACTTACATAAGCCTTCCACTTCTCTACCTCCGATTTATTGTGCAGCCAGAAGCCTATATACAGCAGCATAACCACGGCCAGAAGCGACACAGAGCCTTCTATTATCTCTATTTTTGTCATGCCCTTGCCCTGCTCTATCAGTTGCGCACTGCCAAACCACAGCCCTATGCCGATCAGCACAGCCGTGATCCAACCGGCATGCACATACTTCTTTGATGAGCGCAGCTCTGCTTTATTCAATATCGACAATATCACCATGATAACGAGGAATGCCTCCAGGCCTTCGCGCAGCAATATGCTCGCCGCCATAAAGAAGGCCATGGCAAAAGAATATTCTTTGTTATCCAGTATATCACCGGCTTGGGTCAAGGTAACCTTAGCCGCAGCCACTGAATCGGTAAGCTGTGCCTCCAGCACCCTGTCTGCAATCAATTTCCGCACACCGGAAAGTTGCCTTTCCAGCCGCTCAGCCAGTTTCGGGTCGCTGGCACGCAGGCTCAATTCTACAGGCTCCACCCCTTCCAGGTATGCCAGTGCTGCGGCATCGCCTGCAGCGGTATAGTCTCCATTTGCGTATGCTTTCAGCGCGTTATCCAAATTGGCAACAGCTATAGACAGGAAAGCATTATTCTGCGTTTCAGGCTGTTGCAGACGCAATTGCGCTATTTCTTTACCATCCAGTTGATAGCTATCTTTCAGTGCCTTATCTGTAGTATTAGCCAATTGCTCCAGGGTAAAACGCTTATCTCCTTTTGCTACATTTGCATCTTTCGCATCCCCCGCATAGCGCAGCGCTATTACATACCAGCTTACATCCCACACCTCCGCATCAGATAATGTAGGGTGGGCCTTCATGCCGGTACCTTCCACACCCAATCTTATTGTATTAAAAGCCGCAAAAGGGCTGAGTCCGGAAATCCTATCCTTATCATGAAAATTGCGGGGTGAAGGATCCAATCCTACGCCTTCCTTTCCATCGCCATATCCAATATCACCATGGCATTTGGCGCACTCCAGTGCAAATATTTTTTTACCATTGGCAAGGTTCGGGTACTTTTCGGGAGAGATGTTCAAGCCCGACGCTTTCAGTACCATGGCGCGTGTTTCTGTAGCCAGCAGCTGTAGCTTTTCAGGCACTTCCTTTTCCGCTACATAAGATACTATCTGTCGCATATTTCTGCCGATAGCGGTAGTATCAGCATTTTTCCATAAACCGGCGTTTTCCGTGTATGATTTAAGGGCACCGGCACTAAACTCCGTCATTTCCTTATACTCCGCTTGGCTTAGCACCTTATGGTTACTATCTACAGCATTTCCATAATCATTTGCCAGATAGCTAAGTGCATGTACCAACAGCCTGCTAGGTTCTGCATCAGATGCAGACACCTGATTATACAGAAGGGCAACTATCGCAAACGCAGCCACCCTATAAAAATATCGCCTCATTATCCCTTATTTAGACTAAATATAAACAGCGCAAAACAAACTGATTTAGTCATAATCAAAAAACTATTCAGCACAAAACATTCGTTAATAATGCCACCGATTCACAATCAATGAATTGTAATTCATAAAATGACAAATATCATCTCATTGCAACACCTTTTTAATATACCGGAAACCATATAAAGCAAAAGCGGCTCCCGAACTATGTCCGGGAGCCGCTTTTAAGTGCCGTTTGCCTGTTGGCTTAGCGAATCACCTGTATATTTCTTCTGCCTGTACCGTTAGCTGTTTTCACCTCTACGATATAGCTTCCCTGCGGAAGTGCGCTTACATCAACACGTGCTGTTGTAGTGCTTGTTTCCCAAGTAATGTTGGTTATCACTTTGCCCATGATGTCGTAAACATTTATCATGCTGTTAGCATCCAGTTTCTCTGTAGTTGCGATGTTGATCACATCTGCAGCAGGGTTTGGATAAGCTACCAAAGCGATAGTGTTCTCTACAGCACCTATACCAACTGATGTGTTAGAGCAAGGAGCCGCCGGAGCAGCGATATAGTTCATAGTATTGAAGTCGATATAACAGCTCCATGTAGGATTGTCGATGAACGGGTTCCTGTTGTTCTGAACAGAGAACACGTATTCATTGCGCGCTATCTCGTTATTGCTAACCGGGTCAATCTCGCTCCAAAGCTTAAGCAAATTCTGAGATTGGGCTACAGACAATGCCACATCAGGATTGCCGAAAGAACCAGGAATTACAAGGTCTTTCCATGCCCAGCTGTTTGTAGCATCTGCAACGCCTGAAGCTTTGTTAGCCTTGTTGTGGTAGCAAGTGCTCATGTAGAATACAGCACGTGCGATATCACCTTTGATGCTGTCCTGAGGCTCGTATACTTTAGTACCTGCTGCATTGTTACCTACTGTAGAAAGCAGGAATGAGTTTGCGCCTGACACTACCTCATCATAGGCCAGATTGCCTTTTGGCGAGTTTACATCAGTCTGGTTTACCAGGTGCAGGTTATGCAAATCTGAATAAGCTGTGCGGTCTTCGTGCGCCTGCTTACCAAAGGTAGGCATCCATGAAGATACAAATGTGTGCTCGCGGCTCATGTTCTGCGCTGTGAAATCGAACGGAGAAAGGTACTGAACAAACTGGCCACTATACTCGCAGTTAACCACTTTGAATTCTCCTGTAGTATCGCGTGAGTAGAAATTATCTACTATAGTAGCCCTGTAGTTGCTGTAGAATATCTGTGTATGAGGGTTTATCTTGTTTGTAAGGTCTGTAACAAATGTAGCAGCTGTAGGTGTGATACCTGTGTAGTATGAACCCGGTGTAGCACCTGCGCTTGTTTGTGAACCTGTAGCAGGAGCAGCTTCTTTATAGTTGATATAGCTACCGAAACCATTGTAAGCAAATACTGCGAAATGGTATGTAGTGTTGGCATCCACCTCTTTTACAAGGAATGAAGGTGCATTGCCTACATAGAATACTTTTGAGCTGCCAATACCCTGTCCTGCATCGTAAATAGTACCATCTGCCGGAGCATCTGTAACAGCACTACCTTCTTTGCGCAATACAAGGTAACCATCAGAAGATGGAGTTACATTGGCAGTAAAGTTGTACGCTTTAACTGCAGAGAAAGTAATAGCCGGGTTAGCAGAAGGCTCTGTAAAGAAGTTACCACCTATACCGAAAAGGTTGATAGCAAAAGGATTCTCGTCAGCATCGTTTGTAGTCAGCTGCAATTTAGCCTGCCTGGTACCCGCTGCAGAAGGGGTAAATGTGAAAGAGATATTTGCTGAATCGTTTGCCAAAACGAAAGCCGGCTGTGCAGTCAATGAATAATCGGCTGCTGCTGCACCCGACAAAGCATAACCGCTTAGCTTCAATGTGTCAACAGTTCCAAGGTTTTTCACCTTAACAGTTACCGCCAATGGCGTAGAAACCGGAGATGCGAAAGCAATGTTACCATTGTTTACCACGCTCACGTTGTTATATAAAGCTTCTATTTCCTGCGCAGGGCCGGGACCCGGTTTGCCAATTGAGATATCATCGATGGCAACGTTGTAACCAGACTGCTTGGTGGTGAAGAAGAAACGGATATACCTGGCCTGAGAAGGTGGGGTATCTACCGGATTAAGGAACGCTGCTGTACCTACCGGCAGGTTGTTGGTAAAAGTGCGCATAGTAGTCCATGCTGTACCATTATCTGACCATTGTGTAGTAAAGGTGCCGTTCCAAGTGCTTTGGGTAGCAGAGCCTTTTATATAATAAGAAACAAGACCCGGCACATCATTGATGTTCACCAGTATGTATTCGCCCGTGTTATCCAAGCGTGCCGAAGCAGGCTGGCTGATAACAAGGTCTGCCAATGTATAATTAAGGTTGCCCGGAGTACCGGTTTGTACCTGGCTCCAGCCTGTAGGTGGTGTGCCGCTGCAATCCCATGATGTAGGAACCGGCGCCTGTGCAGATGCCACTGCAATAGATAACATTGCAGTTATCGTGAAGAAAATTTTACGCATTTAAAATTGTTTTTTGTCCTTTGAATCTTTCTTAAAAATATTTATCCAGCTAAACTCAACACCCGTAGACCAGCGGAAACCCTGCCCGAAGAAAACTGTAGCAGCTTTAGCATCGAAGGTAGAAAATTTACTGTCGCCGAAGGCGTTGTTGTTTGCGTCTTGAATATACAGGTTATCTGTAATATTAATGAAGTTAGCCCTGAACGTTAACACAAACTTCTTTTTGAAAGTGTATGAGTAACCTGCAGAGATATCCAATGTGTAATAGTTTGGCAGTTTCCATGATTCCCTGCGTGCGTTGTCCCCAGAAAGGGTTTCGGGATTGAAGTCTGCATACTGCTTGGCAAAATAGGTAATACGCGGTTTGATATAGAATCCTTTAACCGGCTCTATCCTTACCATACCGCTCAGCTGTGCCTGGGCAGAACCACCCACATGCACGCCGCGTGGGTCGAAGTTGAATTGCTTTTTGGCACCGTTTTCAAAAGTCCAGTCGAACTGAACTTTCGACTGCCATGTCCAGTCACCATAGGCTATAACACCTTCGAACTGGAACATATCATTTGGCTTGATGGCAAAGTCCAGCTCAGCACCCATGTGCAATGCCTTGATGCCGGGAATGTAAACTGTTTCGGAAACCTGCTCGCCGCTGGTTGGGCTGCCCACCGCAGTATCGGTATAGGTAACGCTGGAAGACACCGGCTTGTTTATCCAGTTGGTAACATAGCCGTTGAAATTAAGGGCAAAGTACCTTGAAGTATAATTGTACCCAAGCTCAAATGCACCCACCTGCTCATTCTTAATATTGTTGGCAAACTTGACATCGTTTGACAATACAACGAAATTATATGCAGGCACCTTGTTCAGGTAGCCTCCGTTCAGGAATATATTGTTTTGCCCATTGATGGCAAAGTTGATACCGCCCTTTATAGTAAAGCCGGGAATATACTTCCATGCAGTTTTAGAGAATTTGGCTTCAGGGGAATTGTTGTAGTATGTTTTGCCATTGTACTGTATGCTGTCGCTAAAGCCCAATGCTTTGAAGGCCACCATATCACCATCTACCACAAGGCTCTTTTTGGCAAAGTAGTCGGTCTTGTTGTATGCGCTTACTGCGGCAGATACATTCAGGAAAGTAGAAACAATCTTGTTGCTATACTCCACCTGACCGAATATGCCACCCCAGTTTACATAGCCAATATCGTTGCGGTCCATTTTATCACCCAGGCCAATGGTATCGCGGCGCTGGCCGTTCCTGTCGGCATTGGTGGTTACTATATAAAAGTTGCCACCCAGCATATCGTACAGCTTGCGGTAGTGCTCGCCACGGTAAGAGCGCACATCTACACCACCTGCGTAGGTAAAGCCTTTCCTGCCCTTGTAGTTGAAGGTCATCAACCCGCCAAACCAACGGTGGTTGTTTACACTCTGCCTGATGGCTGTTTTGGCCTCGCCGGATTTGCTGAAAACATTGGAGTTATAAGAATCCTGCAACCTTAGCTGGCCTGTTTGTATATCGTAGAAGTTACTGTTGGCACCTATTACCTGCGTGCCGCCACCTATACCTATAGAGGCGTACACCGATGTAGAAAGGAAGAATCTTTCATTGGGTGCATACGAGTAGCGGATCATTACCTGTGGCTTCTGGTATATATTGCGCGAAGTGTTGTAAACACTTGTATCGCCTGTATATAGTGTATCCAGTATCTGCCCGTTTTCGTCGCGGGTAGTGGTAGTCCTGGTCAGCTGGCCCCATGTAGGGTTGAAGCGGTAGCCACGGTTGATGTTCTTGAACAATGAAGTGTAGGCAGAATCTACAGGCACGCCCAGCGCACCTGCATAATCCTTGTCGTACACTGCAATAGGCTGCTGACTAAAACGCTGCCCGTGCTGCTGTGGTGCACCAAAAGCAGAAGCACTGATCATGTGCTTGCCTTCTTTGAACATCTTCTCTACTTTGGCATAGTAGAAGCCACCCTGAAAATCGTTGCCATCTACCCAGCCGTCATTCTTTTTGAATGAACCTGCAAGGCTTACACCCCATCCGCCTTTAAGCTTACCGGAGTTGAACGCCACCGATGTACGGAAGAAATTATTGTTAGCGAACTCCTGCTTAATAGACAGTTCGCTGCGCTCTTTTATACCTTGAGTAATAATATTGATAGTACCCCCTACCGAAGGTATCGCCAGTTTGGAAGCACCAAGACCACGCTGCACCTGCATAGTACGGGTTATGGCATCCAGACCGAACCAGTTACTCCAGTAAACCGCACCATTCTCCATATCATTTACAGGAATACCATCTATAAGAGTAGCCACATTGTTCTGGTCGAAACCACGGATGGTGATCTGTGCATCGCCATCGCCACCACCTTTGTTGGTAGCATATACACCCGNNCACCCGGTGTAGCATTCAATGCCATCACCAAATCTTGCGTACCCAGGTCTTCCTGAAGCCTTTTGGTATCAACGTTGGTGTATGCCACAGGTGTTTTCCTGTCACGGGCTATATCTGCTACTATGGTTACCTCCTGCAATTCGGTTACTATCAGTTTTACCGAAGCAGTTACCGAAGGCTTATCCAGCTTTATCCTGTAGCTAAGGGCATCGTAGCCCAGGTAGGTTATCTTCAGGTCATAAGTACCATAATCTGCTTCTATGGAAAAGTTGCCATCCATATCGGTAACTGCACCAACGCCTGCCTTAATAAGGACATTAGCCCCTATCAAAGTTTCGCCGGTTGCGGCATCCGTAACACTACCTACGATTTTACCTTTTTGGGAAAAGGATAGCAATGAAGCAAATAATATGCTTATAGTCAGAAAAACCCTCATGTAATCAGTTATGGTTATACAGCTTATTTACCGCTCTGTACCTGTAGCACTTTAGTAGAAACCCTGTTGTTCTCGTCCCTTACCTGTAGCAGGTAGATACCTGTAGCCACCGCATTGTCTTTTATGCTAAGTATAGCTGTAGTGCCGCTTACTTTTTTGCGGGCTACTACCTGGCCGGTGAATGTTACCAAAGCCACTTCAGTCATGTTCTCTTTTGTATTAACCGTAACTATGTCTGTAGTAGGGTTCGGAGCCATTTCGAAACGCAGGTAGTCGTTGTCAGCTATGCCTATAGTGATGCTGTTACAATCGCAAGTGTGCTTGCCAAGGCTATCGAAGCGGTTGGCACGAAGTGAATCCCACTCCAAAGTAACGTTGAACGGAGAAGGGTTTGCAGTAACACCTTTTTTAACACCTGCTTTACGCACCAGTGTGTGGTCGGTAGTCCATGCTTTACCTTGTGTAGAGTCAGCTATTGCATAGTTCAATGCAGGATTGCTACCCCATCCACCTTTTGCAGAAGGGTTGCCCGGGTCAACACCTATTTCACCGAAAATGTCGATAACTGTTTTGTCCAAACGCTCCAAAGTGATGGCATCATTACCATTCCAGCAAAAAGTACGGTTGGTGCTGTTTGAAGAACAGTTTGGTCCAAGGTAATAATCTGCTTTAGCAGCAAGGCTGAAATACAAGCCGTTTTCCAGGGTGCTATCTTTTACAAATACAGTAACATCTTTAGAAGCTACAGAACCTGTAAGGGCAATTGTATAAGACGCATCATAGATATCTGCGCCATTGTTCCACCTGTGTAGCTGGTATTGGGTCAAATCCACAGTTTGGCCGGTTGGGTTGTATATCTCCATCGCTTTATTATTGTTGTATCCTTCTACATATTCCGAAATGAAAATGGTAGAGCAATCCTGAGCGGATACAAGGGATGCAATTGGCAATAAGGCAGCGAGTAAAAACTTCTTCATATTTTAAATTTTGTTGCGAAAGTAGCGTAAAACCTCATTATGGTGGTTACTCCAATGTTAAATGTGGATTGACTGTTGAATAATGGTCTTAGTGCGCGGGCCTTCGGCAAATAGTAAATCCAGAATGCTGAGGTTGGGGATAAAGGGATATTTTGGCCCAAAGCATTGAGTATAAACAGGTGGTGTAAATAAATATTGTTCGGAAATGATAGTTTTTGAGGGCTTGAAGGCGGGCCTGAGGTCGAGGTTGAAGCAGGACTTATCTTCATATAAAGCGGTCAGCTGTACCTCCGCAGGTAGCTTCATCATCTTATTCAGCAGGTGCAAAAGAGCAAGATTAAAATCGAAAAGGAACTCCTGTTCTTTATCAAAAAGCGGCTTTAGCTGGTAGTCGTAATACTCGAAATACGGGCTGCGGCCATAGCAGCTGATGATGCTCTGCCAGTGGCTCCTTTGCCAGTTGTAGGTATTGTTGATTCGGACATCTTTGTATAGCGCGTGGTGGTCCTTGCCCCCTTTTATGGGGATGGAGAGGTCCAGTCGGCCATTGGCACCTGCCAGGCTGCAGCGGTTGCGGTAAGTGCTTTTTATAAAGTTCTCGTGCTGCTCTATTACAAAGCGCTCCGAGTTCACTTGCAGGGCAAAAAACTCAATAGAGGGCAGGTAACAAAGGGGAGCGACAACTTTGGACAGCATATTTGAAATATAAGACGGCACGAAATAAACAATTAGTGCCGCAAAAGTATTTATATAGTGAAAGAAGCTTTTTGCTTCATCTCAATAATTTAATTATGGCTCTTCCCGGCTGCAACATCATCAGTTTTTTTGCCAGAGAAGTTCCACTATGGCCGCAAAAAACTTCTTTGTTTCGCTCGAAAATAGCTCATAATCAATTTTACCAGCCAAATCAAAAGAGCTTCTAAAATGAAAGGCAGCGAGGGATACAAGGTGATAATGGCATATCTGAAGGCAACGGGCAGGAAGCCGTTTGCCTTTCAGGAAGAGACGTGGCAAGCCTACCTGGATGGAAAGGGTGGGTTGCTGAACGCGCCTACAGGTTATGGCAAGACCTTTGCGCTGTGGTTGCCTGTACTGATAAAGCATATAAATGAGAACCCGGACTGGCAGACAAAGAAGGATAACGGACTGAAGCTGCTATGGATAACGCCGCTGCGCGCACTGGCAAAAGATATACAGCGCGCCATGCAGGAGGTGTGCGATACCATAAGCATACCATGGCAGATAGGTATGCGCAACGGAGATACCACAACATCGGAGCGCAACAAACAAAAGACACGCATGCCGGAAGTGCTGATAACCACGCCCGAAAGCCTGATGCTGCTGCTGGCGCAAAAGGACTACCCAAAAACATTTACCACGCTTGACACCATAATAGTAGATGAGTGGCACGAGCTGCTGGGCAGCAAACGCGGCGTGCAGGTAGAGCTGGCACTGAGCAGACTGAAGCACATAGTACCGTCGTTCCTAAATAAGCAAGGGCGAATATGGGCCATATCGGCCACCATAGGCAACCTGCAGGAAGCACTGGAAGTAATACAGGGCAGCCACCACAGCGAAGCGGTAATAGTAAAGGCGCAGATAAACAAGAAAATAGAAATACACTCTGTAATGCCCGATGAGATAGAGAAGTTCCCGTGGGCGGGGTACCTGGGCATACGGATGATAGATAAGGTGCTGCCTATAATAGAGCAAAGCACCACTACCCTGCTGTTTACCAATACGCGGTCGCAAAGCGAGATATG
>DLGO01000058.1 GCA_002482725.1 Bacteroidetes bacterium UBA7692
TACCCGCTTTTTCTGCTGACAAACCTAATATAATTAAATGATGTTTTACGCTTTTTTCAGAAAGGCTATACCCTCTTCTTCAGAGCTATTGATACTGAAAATATCCATTAACTTGGTCATTACCAGTAGTTTGTTCATCTGCTCGGGAATATTTACCAGGGTCATTTCTCCGCCTGCATTGCGCGATTTAGTAAGTGCCGTAAGCAACATGCCCAG
Source organism: Bacteroidetes bacterium UBA7692 (assembly GCA_002482725.1). Lineage (GTDB taxonomy): Bacteria > Bacteroidota > Bacteroidia > Chitinophagales > LD1 > UBA7692. The sequence continues at coordinate 217 of DLGO01000058.1, forward strand.
TCCGGTAGAATTTATGAATTTAAGGTCCTGAAGATTAAACAGCACTTTATTGTTACCCGCATCAAGGCTTTCCTTTAGTTTTTCCATAACGGGAGCATTGGCATGTTCGCCCAGCAAGTTGCCGTTTAAGTGAAAAACCAAGACGCCTTCTTTGTGTTCTGTTTTGATATCCATTTTCTTTTGAGGAGTTTTTTGTTGTTGAATTGAAGCGATGAAACTACAAATTCAAACAGGTATTAAAAATAGTTTGGTTGATTTTATTCCACAGTATACGGAGATTTGAAAAGAATGTTCTAATAACATGCTGTTAAAATTCACCTGTATAACTTGTTGTGAGTTTCTCAGATATGATTTATGCGGTTGAAACATTGTTTTACAGAGAGCAATAGGTGGGAATCATCTTTTTTGATAGAAGAGTCCAACGTGTTTTTAAATTGGTGAAAATGTCGTTGCACGCACTTGATAAAAGCAGTAGCTACATCTTAATCAAAATACTTCTTTACAAATCTATACAGGTTAAAGCCCTGCTGTTTTATTTCTTTTTCCAGGTCGGCGCGCAACAGGTTTCGATCAAAATTTTTCATTTTTTGGTTCCTGATCATGCGGAGGGCTTTCTCTGCTACCAGTAGCACTTTTCGGTTGGCGGCATCGGTGGTTACTGAAGTTGTAAATTTCTCTATCAGTTCTGTAACACCCTGCGATTCTACCGCTATCGTTTTCAGTACAGGTATATGGTCCCTGCCGCTGATGTGCAATTGATGCAGCAGCGCATTGGCCATGGTTTCAGCATCGCTGCGGTCTGCCTTGTTTACTACGAATATATCCGCCACCTCCATTACGCCGGCCTTCATGGCTTGTATAGAGTCGCCGGCTTCCGGGACCAGCACTACAACGGTGGTATCGGCGAGGCCTGCAATCTCTACTTCGCTCTGGCCTACACCTACTGTTTCTATAAACAGGTAGTCGAAAGGGTAGCTTTTCATTACTTCCAGTATCTCCACTATTTTGTCGCTGAGGCCACCGAGCGAACCGCGCGATGCCAGGGAGCGGATGAAAATATTGGGATTGTTGAAGTGGGCGCTCATGCGCAGGCGATCACCCAGCAGTGCACCAAAGTTGAAAGGGGAGGACGGGTCTACCAGAATAAGCCCTAATTTTTTATCCTGACTCAATAATTGAGCGATGACTGCGTTTAACAACGTGCTTTTGCCCGCACCCGGTGGGCCGGTAAACCCAACTACGGGAATATTGGCCGGATGCAACGATTCCAATAAGGATTCGAAACCGGTGGCTTCGTTCTCTACCAGGGAAATGGAGCGCGCCAGGGTTTTGAAATCAGAAATTGTAGAAGATGTTGCCTCCATTGTGTAGGTTTGAACGCTCGCTAAACTAAAATAAACAGGTGAATCTATTGCGTGTAATTATAGGTGAATTTCCCACAAGGCAGCTGCAATTGTTTTTTGCTTCGGTGTGCGTGGTGTTCATCGGGTTTGTGTGTTCGCGTGCAATGGTGAGCATTGGCATGATAGGGCTTTTGTTAAGTGGGCTGTACGGTGCAGACGTTTCTGTACTTAAAAAAAGAATAAAAGAACAACCTGAATTTCTATTGCTCACGCTGCTGTTCTGGATAGTGCTGTTGTCGGGGTTTTATTCTACGGATACGCATGCCTGGGGAAATTTTGTGCGCCTCCATGTTCCATACCTGCTGGTACCGGCGGCATTGCTTCTGCTACCGGTATTCGGCAAAGGGCAACTGAAGTGGATACTTGGTACTTTTGTAGTAGTGCTATGCAGCAGTGCCGCTGTGGTATTGGTCAATTATACAGTGCATTACGATGAGGTAAATATTCTGATGAAGCAGGGTATCAGTATCCCTTCTCCTTTCAACCATATTCGCTATTCTCTTATGCTGGTGTTTGCTTTTTGGGCGGCAGTTTATTTGTGCATGCAAACGGTAGAGGCAAATAAGAAGTATTTATGGGCATTGTCGGCCATCTTCCTTTTTCTGATGGTGCATTTGCTGGCAGTACGCAGCGGGTTGTTTGCCATGTATACATGTATAGCGGTTGCTGCGATGGCGCTGATTATAGTTAAGCGGATGTTTATGTATGGGCTTATAGTAATTGGTGCTATGCTATTGTTACCGTTGCTGGCATATAAGTTTGTGCCGAGCGTGCAAACGCGGCTAGGGTATATGTTATATGACCTGCAAAACTATAAAGACAAAAAAGCAATAGATGCCTCGGATGGGATGAGGCTGCGCTCCTGGGAAGTAGCTACCGAGGTAGCTAAGAGGAATATGATATTGGGTGTAGGCTATGGCGATATGCAGGCAGAAATGAATGAATACTACGAAAGTCACTTTCCTGAACTGCAGCCTGCGCAGAAAAAACTACCGCATAACCAGTGGCTATGGGTGTGGCTGGGTTCCGGTATTGTCGGGCTAATCTTATTTGGGTTGGCTACCTTGTATCCCTGGTTTAAATACAGGGCGTCGGTTAACTGGCTTTGGCATTTCTTCTTTGTGATAATTATTGGTTCATTTATGTGGGAGGCAACCCTGGAGGAGCAGATGGGTACAGGCTTTTTTATAGTGTGGTTGTGCATTTTTCTTAACGCTGAAACAATACTGCCACGACATGAAGCCTAAGATATCCGGCGTAATAATTGCGCGCAATGAAGCTGCAGTGATAGGGCGGTGCATAGCTTCCCTACAGGCAGTGGCAGATGAAGTAGTGGTGGTAGACAGTGGTTCTACAGATGATACATTGCGCATAAGCAGGGAAATGGGTGCAGTGATTGTGGAACAGCCCTTTTTAGGTTATGGACGGCAAAAGCATTTTGCTGTGGAGTGCGCTGCTTATGACTTCATTGTATCGCTGGATGCAGATGAATGGCTGAGTCCGGAGTTACAACAAAGGCTGAACGATGCTAAGGTCAATGGACTGCAAGATGCCTACACAGTGGCCTTGCGCAATCAGTATTGCGGCAAATGGGTAAGATACGGAGGCTGGTATAAAGCTAAGGTGGTCAGGCTATTTAACCGAAAGGCAGGTAGCTGGGATAGTGCAGTTGTGCACGAATCAGTAGTGCTAAAGCCAGGGGTAAAAACGGTACATCTGGAAGGAGAAATTTTGCACGAAGCCTACGAAAATGCAGCTGAGCATATAGCCAAAATAAAAGTGTATGCGGCCTTGGGCGCGGAAAAATTGCAAAGTAAGGGGATGGCAATTTTACTACTGAAGCTTGTCTTTAACCCGCCGTTTAAGTTTTTATCTATGTATTTTTTGAAGCTGGGCTTGCTGGATGGGCTTGTGGGATTGCAGCTGTCTGCACTGATAACCTATGAAACATGGCTTAAATACAGATTAGCAATAGGCTTAAAATTCAACACATAGTAAAGTATAGTAATGTGCAGGCCGTAAATAATAATCAAGTAGACAGAACTCTAAAAATTAAATACTTTCGCGTTATTCATGCTTAAAATATTTACATCCTTCGGTGAATACCTTCTATTGATGAAGGGCATATTTGCCAAACCCGAAAAGGGTCGAATGTATTGGTTGGAAACCATGCGGCAGTGTGCACAGATAGGGGTAGGCTCCTTGCCTATCATAGCTATCATATCCTTGTTTATAGGAGCGGTGACGGCTGTGCAGTTTTCGTACCAGCTAAGGAGCATAAGCCTGGTGCCAATGTGGTGGATGGGCAGCATCGTACGCAAATCTATGATACTGGAGCTGGCGCCTACCCTTACAGCCTTGCTGATAGCGGGTAAAGTGGGCTCTAACATAGCATCGGAACTGGGCACCATGCGTATAAGCGAACAGATAGATGCTTATGAGATAATGGGTGTTAATACCAAAAGCTACCTGATAGGGCCAAAGATTTTTGCATCAATGGTTATGATACCGATGCTGGTAGTACTAAGTGTTTTTCTGGGTATATTAGGTGGCTGGCTGGCCGGTTTGCTGGGCGGCTTCTACTCTTCTTCGGAGTATGCCCGTGGCGTTACGGATGCATTTAAAGGATATGATATCTTTATCATGTTCGTTAAGGCATTCCTTTTTGCCTATATCATCTCTTCCATATCCTGCTACAAAGGATACCTGGTAGAAGGTGGTGCGGTAGAAATAGGCGTAGCCAGTACTGAGGCAGTGGTAATGAGCAGCATAGTGGTAATAGTTGTAAACTTTGTAGTAGCCTTTTTACTATTATGATAGAGATAGTTGACATAAAAAAGAAATTTGGTGAGCAGTTGGTGCTAAAGGGTGTTTCGGCATCTTTCGAGGCCGGTAAGTGCAACCTTATCATAGGCAAATCGGGTTCTGGTAAAACTGTTACCCTCAAATGCCTGGTTGGTCTTTTTACACCGGACGAGGGTGCTATCCTGTTTGATGGCAGGAACTTTACAGCGATGGACTTTTTGCAGAAGCAGGTAGTACGTCAGGAATTTGGTATGCTATTCCAGGGTACTGCATTGTTTGACTCACTAACGGTAGAGCAAAATATCAAGTTTCCGCTGGACATGTTTAGCAATATGACCGAACCGGAAAAGATAGAAAGAGTAAACTTTTGCCTGCAGCGTGTGGCGATGGTAAATACCAACAAGAAGTTTCCGGGCGAGCTGAGCGGTGGTATGAAGAAGCGCGTAGGTATAGCCAGGGCAATTGTTAATAATCCCAAGTACCTTTTTTGCGATGAGCCAAATTCGGGGCTGGATCCTAAAACATCGCTGGTAATTGACCAGCTGATAAAGGAAATAACTATTGAGTTTCAAATGACTACGGTTATCAATACCCACGATATGAATAGTGTAATGGGTATTGGTGACAAGGTATTGTTTCTGCACGAAGGCAGAAAATACTGGGAAGGAACCAATGCAGAAATTATGCAAATAACCGAAGGAGAACTTTTTGACTTTATATTCGCTTCAGATTTTTTGAAGGACCTGAGAAGAAGAGCTAAATATTAATCATAAACAATCAATTAAAAATAACTTAAGATGTCTGTTTTAGTAAATAAGGATTCGCGCGTAATCGTGCAGGGCTTTACGGGAAAAGAAGGATCTTTTCACGCTTCGCAAATGATTGAGTACGGCACTAACGTAGTTGGTGGTGTAACACCGGGCAAAGGTGGTGAAACACATTTGGACAGGCCGGTATTCAATTCGGTTTGGGATGCACGCCAGCAGGCAGGTGCTAACGTTAGTATCATATTTGTACCGCCTGCATTTGCAGCAGATGCAATAATGGAAGCTGCTGACGCAGGTATAGAGCTGATAGTAGCTATAACAGAAGGTATACCTGTACAGGATATGGTAAAGGTGAAATCTTACCTTTCTACCCGCAAATCACGTTTGATTGGCCCTAACTGCCCTGGTGTTATAACTCCTGGTCAGGCTAAGGTTGGTATCATGCCGGGGTTCGTGTTTATACCAGGCCGTGTAGGTATCGTATCTAAATCTGGTACGCTTACATACGAAGCTGCTGACCAGGTTGCTAAAGCAGGTCTTGGTGTTTCTACAGCTATAGGTATAGGTGGAGACCCTATCATTGGTACTACTACCAAAGAAGCGGTTGAATTGTTCATGAACGATCCTGAAACAGATGTAATCGTGATGATAGGCGAAATAGGTGGAAGCCTGGAAGCCGATGCAGCACGTTGGATAAAAGCCAATGGCAACAAAAAACCGGTTATAGGTTTCATAGCAGGCCAAACAGCTCCGGCTGGTAGAAGGATGGGTCACGCAGGCGCTATAATAGGCGGTGCAGAAGACACAGCTGCTGCTAAAATGAAAATAATGAGCGAGTGCGGTTTGTATGTGGTGCCAAGTCCGGCTGCAATAGGCGAAACAGTTGCTAAAGTGCTGAAAGGCGAATTGGTAGGATAATAAAAACTATTGATCATGAAGCATATACTATTTGTTCTTATAGGCTTGACGGTGCTTGTATCAGGATGCAAGAAAGACAGTGGTTGGGCAGGTGTATACAGTGGAAATACATCGGGTAATACTGTGCAGCGAGTAATAGTGAGCGATGTAAACGCTACAACTCTTAAGATGGAGTTGCAAGTATTGAATTCGGGTGTGTACTACACATTTGCTACGATAGCAGGAGCCAAAGTAGTAAGTGATAACTCAGCTGAAATAGCTGAAGATGGAGTGATAGCTTTGACATCGGGTACATTTAGATTTGCAGGAAATGCGCAAAAAAGCTCGACCACACTTACTATCGCAGGAACTGCGACTAATAAGAGCAATAGTTCTGATGTGAAATATTACTATTTTACAGGAAGCAAATAATCTTTCTTACACGCTTTTTTTATAAAGAAAACTTAGTTAAAGCTCGCCAAATGGCGAGCTTTATTTTTTCTATAGAGGGTTGTTCCCTATAGTAGTATTCTTGTTTTTTGGTAGCGTCATACTTATGCAGCAGGGCAAAGTATTGATTCCAGTAAGGCTTCAGATTGGGGTCGTTGCCTTCTATTATCTGCCGTATGGTGTAGTCGTTGAAATGGATGAAGATGACAGGGTACTTGCCATCTATAAGCACGGTATCGCCTACAATTTCTCTTGGGCACAATTCTATATTCCAGCCTGCTACGTTGCAGCCCTTGTGTTGGATGACTTTGGTGTCGGGATACAGCACAGGAACCAAGTCCAGATATTTTTGATCGTCGAAGAGGCCGCGCCATTTATTCTTTTCGCAGCGGTAGAGGCAACACGCAGCCCACCACTGCAGCATATCCGATGCATTGCTATTGACACCTATAAAGCCCGCATTGTACAGGCCAACGCTGTAGTTGGCTTCCAGCCAGTTCTGGTCTTTAGCAGGGTCGGCGGTATAGAAATGGGGTGTAAGTAGTACAGAGGTACTTTTCAATTCTTCGAATAGAAAGGAGCAATCATTGAATACTGCAATATCGTTATCAAGGTATATTATTTCTTCAGCAACCTTGTTGCCTAGCAGACTTTGGAGAAAGAGTGGTTTGCAACTCCACCTTAGCCTGTCATGCTGGGTGCTATACTTTCTGGTGATGGCTAAGGCGGTAGCGCTGCTTTTTATGAAATCCAACGGGTAAAACAATAGTGAATCTGAGGCTGTTTTTATAACCGCATCTGTTACCAGCACATGCAGTACAAAGCTTCGCTGTTGCGATGATGCGATGGACTCATGCAGGGCATTTACCTTCCATAAGTGGCTGTGGGATGTAATTGTGGCAAAGTGCTTCACTTTTTCTGATTCCGGTTTTTATTAGTTAAAGGTAGACAGAATATGCAAAGCATAGCTTTTGTGGCCAAGATTATTCAGGTGTCCGTCAGGGTAGGGTACATACCATGATTCCATTACCTGTGGTACACTGATATATTCCTGTAGAGCAGGATCCCGGAACAGGGCTTTATACTTATTTTTTAGCTCTGCTATGGTCAGGTGTGCTTCCCTTAGTTCAGGTATCACTATGATTTTTAGTTTGATGTTTTGCTGTTTGCATAGCGCAGCAATAGGGTACAGGTGCGATTTGGAGATACTCATGCTTTCTGCTGCGGCATCAAAATTTTTGCGCTCATTTAGCCTGCTTCTTACCGAATATATTTTGGAAAGCACTGCACTTTGCGCAATGATCTGTTCTATTGCGTTATCTGCTTTGCTGATGTCGTATTTACCTTCCAGTATATAGTTATAGGCCTGCTGCACATTGTCGAAGTGTTTATCATCTATATCCAGAAATATGCCACCTGCATTGGTACTTACCCAAAAAGGATTTAGTGTGTCAAATTTCCGGTCAGTCAGCATAATATCATTGCCCAGAAAAAAGGGTATAATTATTTCTGCAGGGTGAAAAACCGGAATATATTTTATGGCCAGGTGTTCGTACTGCACAGGGTCTGCTACAGGTATCCCGAGATTGATATATTCTTTAGCTGTATCGGTTTGCAGTATGCCGGAGAAAGATTCGGATAAAGGACTTGCAGAGAATCCGAAAGTATAGCTGTCGCCAATCAGCAGCGATATTGGCTTCGATGTATCGATATTGCTAAATTCCTTGTTGCGGAAGCCCTCTTTATTAATATAAATCTTGTATTTAGCGGCAATGGCCTGTGAGCAGATAATGAGTCCTTTGTGGCAATAGAAATCAGAGTCGGAAACCAGATGTGTAACCTTTTTGAAGTTGCTCCAGTCGGGAGATATGTCGCCGGGCTTATTTCCCAAAAGCCGGAAACCCATCTCGAAGAGGAAAAGCACCAAAAGTATCCAGCCGGCAAACAGTATATTCTTCTTACTCATTTACTAAATACATAGGTATGGATTTTTTGCGACTGCGTGGAATGTAAACCGTACTTACATAACTAAAACCGAATATGAAATTAATGCTTTTCGGAAAGTACCTCCTTTACCAGGTATACAGGTTTCTTGTTGTGCAGCATAAAGAGCCTGCTCAGGTACTCGCCTATAATGCCCAGACAAAAAAGGATAAGCCCTGTGCTCATGAAAATAGAAACTATGAGTGCAGTAAATCCGAGTTCTGTTTGGAAGAACAGTTTTTGGTAAATAAAGAAGCATACAAATGCCAGGCAAAGCAGGAACGCCAGCAATCCGAAATAGGTCATTACCTTTAGTGGCAAGGTGGTGTAAGCCAGAATAACCCTAAGTGTAAACCGGATAAGCGAAAAAGTATTGTACCCGCTTTTGCCATTTTGTCTTTCCAGGTGCTGTACGGTTACAAACTGGGTATTGGTAGAGTGCCAGGAAATAAGCTCATCCAGATAAGTGTATGAATGCTGATGGTGTTTTATCTGATCTGTTATAGTGGATTTAATCAGTTTGAAAGAAGACCCTCTGCCGGGTGTGCTTGCAAAGTTCATAAATAAGAAGGCAACTATTTTACTCCCCAGATTCCGGATAAAAGAGTGCTTCTTATCTGCTTGTATACCATATACCAGGTCGGCATCAGTATTTTTCTGTATGTCAATCAGCAAAGGAATATCAACCGGCAGAAATTGCAGGTCATCGTCTATCGTTACTATGTAGTTGGCCTTTGCAAAATTGAATCCGCAGAGCAACGCATTGTGCTGGCCTGCGTTCCGCCCAAGATTAATGGCCGTAATTTTATTGTCGGGTATATTTTGTAGTTGCTTTATCACCTGCCAGCTATTGTCGCTGCTGCAATCATTTACCAATATTATATTGTAGTTGAACCCGGTCATGGCGGCATGTATCTGCGCGCACAGCTCGCTTAGTGTACCGGCACTATTATAAACAGGAACAATAATGGAGTAGTCGGCGTGCTTCAAGTTAAACTTCAATTAATGAAGGAATACATAAAGGTAATGTTTCTACGTATACACTACCCCACGAAAGACCTACGCCAAAACCACTGAACAGCAATTTTTTGTTCCCGGTAGAAAGCTCCTTACGGAGATTATTGACTATTGTAACAGGGATAGTTGCTGCGCTGGTATTTCCCAGGTCATATAGCGAATAAGGCACTTTTTCTGCTGCTGCTCCAATTTTTTTCCTTACGCTTTCCAACATCAGCTTGTTAGCCTGGTGAAAAATGAAATAGTCGGTACCTGGAATATCCAAGGCATACTTTTCGTAAAGGGCTTTTATGTTTGGCGCTACTTCGCGTAGCGCAAAGTTGAAAATATTAACCCCGTCCAATCGCATATTCAGCGCATTGCGTACCACGCTCTTTTCGTAAACAACGGGAGTAAGCGATGATTCTGAAAACGGATTGCGCATGCCGCCATCGGGTATTATTATATCCTGGTAGCCAGAGCCATCGGTTTGCAGGTTGAAATGCAGGGTAGGCGCGCCCGGCACATATTCCATGGCTGTGGCAGAGCCCGCATCGGCAAATAGTGGTGTTACACTTTTATCTTCTTTTGATATAGTAGCGGTGGCTATGTCACCTACAAGTAGCAGGGCCTTGCCATGCTGCATGGCGGCCAGCTGTGCAGCCACTATAGACAAGCCATAAGTATATCCTGAGCAGCCAAGGTTAACATCAAAGGCAAGGCAGGTTTTGGACAGGCCAAGCTTGTGCTGCAATACGCTGGATGTGTTTGGTATCAGGTAATCCGGTGTTTGGGATACAAATACCAGTAGTACAATTTCTTCTTTTTCCCAGCCTAGCTCCTCTATCAGTTTTTCGGCAGAGGAGAGGCAAAGGTCAGAGGCGGTAAGTCCCGGAGGGGCGACCCTTCTGTATCGTATGCCAACTGTTTTTACGAACATTTCCCTCTCCTGGGGGGAGAGCAGTTCCATGTAAAGATTATCCTCTGTGTTTTTTGGTACAGAGGCGGCTATTCCACACAAGGCAACATTCCTTATTGTGTACAGTGCCATTTACTTTTTCTTTATGGTTTCGAAAAGGTCCTGAACAGTATTTGCCTGCTTGATATCTTCGGCACCGATAGTTTTGTTATAGTCTGAATCTACCATGGCTATAACAATAAGCGCCATCATAGAACCCCACTCCTCATTCTTTTTAAATTGTGTGTCTGCAGCAAAGCTTTCAACAGGCGTACTATTGAAACATGCGGCAAAGTCAGATATAAACTTTTGTAATTCCATGTTAATTATTGGTGCAATGTGGCGAATATAATATACAAAGCTTGTATTCCTAATAGCCGGGGATATTGCAGCAAGGATGCAATATGTGTACGTTTGCATCGTATTATTACTGAATGGAACTTTAAACAAATGTCAAAATACTACCCGATCCTGTTATTGCTACTGTTTTCTATGTATGCTTCTGCACAAACTGCCACCGTGCAGGGTATTGTCAGGGATGCTTCTACCAAAGAGGCATTGGTAGGGGTAAATGTATATACCTCTGCTACAAATGCTACTACTACCAACTCTAAGGGTTCTTATGAATTGAAAGTGCCAACAGGAGAACAGGATCTGATCTTTAGTTATGTAGGTTATGCCGGCGATACAGTGAAAATTAACCTGGAGACAGATAAAGTAAAGAATATAAACCCGGTGCTTGCCAGCTCTGATATAGAGTTGAACACAGTGGTGGTAAGTACAAGTAAGTTTGGAAAGAAGATTCAGAAAGAATCTGTAAGTATGGAGGTGCTGAAGCCGAGATTTATAGAAACAAATAATATAACCAGTGCACTACAGGCTGTGGGCCGGGTGCCGGGTATTACCTTGCTTGACGGGTCAATATCCATACGTGGTGGTAGTGGATACTCCTATGGTAGCGGAAGCCGTGTAGTGCTTGTAATAGATGATATGCCGCTTTTGACACCGGACAGGGGCGAAATAAAATGGGAACTGGCACCAATGGAAAATATGAGCCAGATGGAGGTTATAAAAGGTGCTTCAACAGTACAGTATGGTGTAGGTGCGCTGAATGGTGTAATACACCTGAGAACAGCTTATCCTGGCGACACTCCTGAAACACGCATTAATATGTATACCGAGGTAGTAGATGCCAATAGCAGGGTATTGCATAAAGACTGGCAGGTGAAATCTGACTATGCATGGTGGCAGAAAGGCAATACGGGCAGGAATTTTTTCCAGACAGCCCAAACTACAGGCATTAACTTTTTGCACAAAAGAAAAATCACCAGTGATCTGGATTTTGTAATAAGCGGTAACCTGCACGAGCAGCAGTCGCACCTGCAAAGTGAGCATGACAAAAGGGTTCGTTTTTCGGGTAAACTAAGGTACAGCCCCAAAAAACTTAATGGCCGGTTAACATTTGGATTGAGCAGCACAATCATGTACCGTAAATCTGGATTTCAGTTTTGGTGGAAGAGCCTTTCCCAGCCTTTTATAGGAGCAGATGGCGTAATACTGGACGAGCGCTATTTTTACGCAATAGTAGACCCGAGCATCACATTTATAGACAAGAAACAGAACTCGCACAGGTTGCTGACAAGATGGTTTTACCAAAACAACGTAAATAGTGTAGATGGGCCAAGAACCCATTTTGGAATCATAGATTATCAGTTCAGGCACGACTTTGGCAGCATCGCAAAACTATTCATTGGTGTTACCAATAATCACTTTACTGTACAGGATGGTACACTCGGTCAGCACAGCGGTGACAATGGAGGCATATATGCGGCGGCGGATATCAATATTAAAAAGCTGACCATAAATATAGGTGTAAGGGCAGAATACCTGCGCCTGGATAGATCCTTTGGCATAGCGGGTATAAACTTTACCAAGGTAAGGAACAGAAAAGATGGTACTATGGACACCACCCGGGTAATACTTCCTGTGCCAAGACTAGGACTAAACTACCAGATAAAGAAATATAACTACCTGCGCGCATCGGTGGGTTTTGCCTACCGTTTCCCAAGCATTGCAGAGCGGTTTGTACAATACGACCTGGGCAACCTGTCTGTATTGCCTAACCCGAAAGTAAAGCCTGAAACGGGTTTTACTATAGAGCTTGGCTATAAAAGAAGTATTAATATAAAAGATTGGAGGGGCTACTTTGATGCGGTGCTTTTCTGGAATGAGTTCTACGAAATGGTAGAGTTTCAGGTAGATAGCTTAGGGTTTAAGCAAGATCCTGTTACCGGTAAATATACACCCGTGCCATTTTTTAAGTCGCTGAATGTAACCAGGGCAAGGATTTTTGGATGGGAAACATCTATAGTAGGTGAAGGAAAAATAGGGAAGGCAGCAGATGTAACTGCACAGATAGGCTATACATACCTTTACCCGCAGCAAATAGATACTGCTAATGAGCAGGATAAAATATTGCCATTCCTGAAAAGGGCCTTTACTACGTTCTACAAGCCTACGGATGATGAACGGAAGGGGATGCTGAAGTACAGGACCAGGCACTCGCTGAAAGCTGATATAGATGTATTGCTGTACAAGAAATACAGGTTAGGTACATCTATACAATACTACAGTTACATGGATAATATAGACCCGATATTCACTTCAAATATCCCGGACCTGAAACAGAACAGGGATGAAGATCCTAAGAAAGGCTACGCTATATGGGACATACGAATGGGCTATGAAATCAGCAGGCATGTGGGCCTCAACTTTACGGTAAAGAATGTGATGAATACTTTCTATACGCTAAGGCCTGCAAGGCCAAGCTCGCCAAGGGCATTTAACCTGCAGGTGACGGTAAGGATATAATTGGTGCATAGAACACCTGGAACAGAAGAGGCGATGCTAATTAGCATCGCCTCTTCTGTTTTTATTAAGGGTCCTGATGTTATGCGAACACCTCTTTGATGCGGGTAAACAAGTTTTTCTTTACCGGTTGAGTCTCATCGAAGCGCGGTTGCTTTAATCTGGCGCTGAACTCATCTGCGGTTATCAGGTTTTTGGTAAAGGATAGGGTCTCTACCTTTTTTGCACCTACGGGCATTTTCCATGGATTGAACTGCATGTAGAAGTCTACATCTACCTCCAGCACATCTATCTCCTGCATGCTTTTGGAAGGGTTCATGTGGTAGTGTACCGATGGCATTTCGGCAGGTATGCAAATAAGCTGTATAGCCAGGCGCAGCCCTTCAGTTTTGTTGATGGCAGAGTAGTGTACGATGCTATCGTCCAGTATCATGCAGTGGCCTGCCTTGGTTTCTATAGGCACCAGGTGATTTTCTATAATATCCTGTTTTATATTGTCCAGCTCCCATGGCACCATGGGACCGCGGTATTTGCCAAATCGCTTGTGGCTGCCCGGTACTACCTGCAGGGTGCCGTTTTCTATGGTAGAGTCTACCAGCGGGCACCAGATAGAAATAGTATTGCATTTCATTTCGTCGGCAAAGGCCCAGTTCTGGTGCAGTGGCACTTCGCCATCGGCAGATTTCTTGCGGATATAGTTGGCTATGATTGGCCTGTAGTCGGCCAGCAGGCGCTCCATGTGCGGCTTGAAGTATTCAGTAATAATATCGAATACCTCTTTTTTATACTCAGGGTTTTTATCGATAAACGTAAAGTCGTAGGTAATAAGGCGGCTGTCCTGCACTCCTGTTTCATCAGCGGTTATCTGTCCACCGCTGTTTGGCAGGGTATCGAAAAATTTTTGCTTCAATAGCTCTACTTCTTCAGCCGAAATAAAAGGGATGGTGACAAAACCGTTCTGCTGAAATTCAGCCTCCAGCTTTTCGTCTTTCAATACTTTGCGCATAACACTCATTTACTGCCAAAGATAGCGGATAAATACGAAAATGGTATAGGGCCGAAGACTGATATTGGTCAGGGTGCTTATCCGTAGTCTACTATGGAGTCTTCCACCTTTATCAGCTGCCATACGCCTGCCAGCATAATAAGCACGGCAACAATAACAGATGGGAAATACTGCCATGTAGGGAACCCTTCGCCCAGCAGTGCAAAGCGGAAGCCCTTGATAATACCTGCCAACGGATTGGCATATACCAAAAAGTCGTATGTTGCAGGTATAATGGTAGTAGGGTAAAAAACCGGTGTAAGCCATATGCCTATGGTAATAATGGCCGGCACTATCTGGTTCAGGTCGCGGAAGCGGATGTTCAGTATGTTCATCCAAATAGCGATGGCCAGGCCGCAGCATACATTCAGCAAAATAAAAAGCGGGAGCAGCAGCAGGTTGGCCGAAAGCGGTATGCGCTCTATGAGTATGAGCACAAATAAAATAAGGAGCGAAATAGAAGCATCTACCAATATGACGGCCACCTTGGCCAGAGGCAGTATCAGCTTGGGGAAGTACATCTTTTTGATGATGCCCTGGCGCTGCACTATAGAAGTAGAGCCCAGTATGGCTATCTGCGAAAACATGTTCCAAGCTATCATACCAGAGAAGGCAAACAGATAGTAGGGCGAGTCGGTAGGCACCTTCAGAAAATTCCTGAAGATGATGGTGAACACCAACAGTGTAAATAATGGCCTGATGATGGACCATAAGATACCAAACTTGGTTTGCGCGTAGGTTTCCTTTAGCTCCTGGCGGGTGAAAACAGAAATGAGCCCTTTGTTTTTAACCAGCTCGCGCCAATACTCTGCCGGGGTAAAAGGCCTGGAAGTAATGATCTTAATAGGTTTC
The DNA here is from genome assembly GCA_002482725.1 of Bacteroidetes bacterium UBA7692. Taxonomy (GTDB): domain Bacteria; phylum Bacteroidota; class Bacteroidia; order Chitinophagales; family LD1; genus UBA7692. The sequence continues at coordinate 15,241 of DLGO01000058.1, forward strand.
TGCTCTGTCATATATTATCTGCCCTTGCCTTTTGGCGGGCGGCTTGCTTTCTTGTCGGTTTTACGCAAATCTAATTTTTTGCCGCTTGTATTTGGCTTTGCTGCACGGGCAGCAGGTTTTTCCTTTTTGCCGAAGGGCTTTTTGGAAGGGGCCGCACTTTTAGTCTTGCCTGCTTCTACCTTTTTTGGTTTGCCTGTTTCTGCTTTAGCGGGCTTGGCTGCCTCTGCCCTTTTTGGCTTGCCTGCAGGTGCCGGTCTTTTTGTTTTGGTGGTTGGCTCCGCTATAGCATCGTCTTCTGCCTCTTTTTTACCAAANNTTGGTACAAAGCGCTTAGGCGCAGGGCGGCGGAATGGCGCTTTGGTACGCACTTCTGTGGGCGCTTTGGTAGATAGGGAGGCTTCCTGTGTTTTGCTACTGCTATTCAGCATTTGCTTTACCGAGGCAATCTCTGTTTGCGACAGTGGCCTCCATTTGCCCACTTCCAGCTTATCAAGCAGTATGTTCATGATGCGCACCCGGCGCAGGGTTACTACATCGTAGCCCAGGTGCTCACACATGCGGCGTATCTGGCGGTTGAGGCCCTGGGTCAGCACTATGCGAAACTTCTTTGGCCCTTCGGTGCGTACCGTGCATGGCTTGGTTGTTTCGCCCATGATAGGCAAGCCGGAAGACATGCGGCGCATAAAATCGGGGCCGAGGGGTTTGTTTACTGTTACTATATATTCCTTTTCGTGCTCATTGCCTGCGCGCAGTATCTTGTTTACTATATCGCCATCGTTGGTCAGCAGTATCAGCCCTTCGGAGTCCTTGTCCAGGCGGCCGATAGGGAATATGCGCTTGGGGTAGTTGATATAGTTAATGATATTGGAGCGATCCTTTGGGTCGGTAGTAGAGGTGACGCCGGTTGGCTTGTTAAATGCCAGGTAGATACCTGTATTCTTTTTTACCTTTATAAGCTCATCGTCCACAGCAACCTCGTCGCCGGGGCCAATGCGCATGCCGGGCACGGCTATATCGTCGTTTACTGTAACGCGGCCCTGCTCTATATAATTATCTGCCTCGCGGCGCGAGCAGTAGCCCGATGAACTGATATATTTGTTGAGCTGTATGCCTTCGTCCTTATTATTCATAGCGCGAATATCCTAGAAAGTGTTTGGATTAGCGGTATTAAGTTGTTTTTGGTGTGTCCAATTAATGTGTCAAAGGGTCGTGAGCGGCTTTATATATGGATAAATAGCAAGAGTCATAAGGTATTTTTTTAATTAGTTCTTGCAATTGTGGATAAAGTCTTTATATTTGCACTCCATTTTTAAAAAGTACGGTTGGAATCGTACGAAACTAAATTTATTGCAAATGAGTTCTACTTATGTTCCGCGCTTAAGAAAGCGTTATGCGGAAGAAATCGTACCTGCATTAATGAAGAAGTTTAATTACACTTCTGTCATGCAAGTACCTCGCCTAGAGAAAATCTGTTTAAATCAGGGTGTTAACGGCGCTACATCAGACAAGAAATTGGTTGACGTAGCAGTACAGGAGATGACGTCTATTGCCGGCCAGAAAGCAGTTGCTGCTATGTCCCGCAAAGCGATCTCGAATTTCAAACTGCGTGAAAACATGCCTATCGCCAGCCGCGTTACGCTTCGCTCAGAGAATATGTACGAGTTTTTGGACCGTTTCATATCTGTATCACTTCCACGTGTACGTGACTTTAAAGGGATAAACAACAAGGGCTTTGATGGCCGTGGTAACTATACCATGGGTGTTAAAGAACAAATCATTTTCCCTGAGATGGAGATTGACAAGGTAACCAAGATCAATGGTATGGATATTACCTTTGTTACTTCTGCCAACACAGACGAGGAAGCAATGGCATTGTTAACTGCATTGGGAATGCCTTTCAAAAAATAATTCTAACAGAAATTTCAATACAATATCATGGCAAAGAAATCAGTAGAAGCACGCCAACGCAAACGCGAACGCCTAGTAGAACTTAACGTAGAGAAGCGCGCTGCGCTTAAAGCATCAGGTGAACTTGGATTGTTGGACAAAATGTCTAAAAATACATCTAAAGTACGCTTGCGCAACCGTTGCGCACTTACAGGCCGCGGTCGTGGTTTTGTTAGGTTGTACGGTATCTCACGTATCAAATTCCGTGACCTGGCTAGTGCAGGACAAATACCTGGTGTAACAAAAGCATCTTGGTAATATTTAATAGAAAAAGTTTAATCATAATATAATTCAACCGAAATGGTTTTAGATCCAATAGCAGACTTTTTAACCCGTATTCGTAATGCACAGGCAGCGAATCACCGTATTGTAGAAATACCTGCATCTAACCTTAAAAAACGTATCACTGAAATATTGTACGAGCACGGATATATCCTGAAGTACAAATTCGAAGAAGGTTTTTCTGGTCAGGGCGCTATCAAAATAGCTTTGAAGTACGATAACAATACCAAAACTTCAGTAATTAAAAACCTTAAGCGTTTCTCACGCCCGGGTCTTCGTCAATACCGTGGCGCAAACGATATACCTAAAGTACTAAGCGGCTTGGGTATAGCAATCGTGAGCACCAGCAAAGGTGTAATGACAGATAAAGATGCCCGTGCCAAAGGAATAGGCGGAGAGGTGTTGTGTGAAATATTCTAAACTAATTGCCCAAAAGGTTCAATAAGATAAATTTTAAATTATGTCTCGTATAGGAAAAGCACCAATTGCCCTACCGGCTAACGTAACACTAGAAGTGTTAACGGGCAATGTGGTTAAAGTAAAAGGACCGAAAGGCGAATTATTCCGCCCGGTAGACCAGGATATAACTGTAAAAGTAGAAGGTACAGAAATAAATGTAACCCGCCCTACTGAACAAAAGCGTCACAAAGCGCTTCACGGAACTTATCGTTCACTTATCAATAACATGGTAACTGGCGTAAGCACCGGATTCAAAAAAGAAATGGAAATGGTTGGTGTGGGTTACCGTGCTACTGTTACCAACCAACTTCTTGAGTTGGCTGTTGGTTTCTCTCACCCGGTTGTAATACTACTACCTACAGAAATTAAAGCAAGCGCTAAACAGGATAAAGGGCAAAACCCGATTATCACTTTAGAGAGCAACGATAACGAACTGTTGGGACTGGTATGCGCAAAGATCCGCGAAATTCGTAAGCCTGAGCCGTACAAAGGAAAAGGTATCAAGTTTGTAGGCGAGGTATTGCGTAGGAAAGCAGGTAAAAGCGCAGCTAAAAAATAAGTAATTCATTTACTAACCGAAGTAAAAATTAAAGAAATGGCAGTTACTAAAGAATCAAGAAGACTAAAGATACGTACAAGGATACGTGCTAAAATAAAAGGTACTACCGAGCGTCCACGCCTGGCTGTATACCGTAGCAACAAAGAAATATATGCACAGTTGATAGACGACAGCAATGGTACAACCATAGCTGCGGCTTCTACTAAAGATAAAGACTTTGCCCGTTCAGGCACCAAGTCTGAGCAATCTAAACTGATAGGATTGGAAATCGCTAAAAAAGCTGCTGAGAAAGGACTTTCTGTAGTAGTATTTGACCGCGGTGGATACCTATACCACGGCCGTGTTCAGCAGCTAGCTGAAGGCGCACGTGAAGGTGGCTTGAAGTTCTAATAGCATTATACAACTTACATTTATGTAAAAGCTCAACCCTGAAAAGGGTTGGGCTTTTTTTATGTGGTGCTGTTAAGCAGATTAGCTGACCCAAGAGCGAACGCTCTTTGCCCCTAGATCTAGATACCGTTATTTTCCGGGGCTTCCATAAGAGGAATATTCCTTTTGCTTGATTTGTTTTCCCTTCGGGTTGAAGTATTGCCATTTGCCTGACTTTACGGATGTCCAAACAGGAGTTAAGGTGGTGATTTCTTCCAGGGTAACAGGATTGGTGACAAAATTGGAGTTCATAGAAATTATGGAACACAAATAATTTCCGGAGACTTTCAACTTGCCGTTTGTGTGGTATTCCTCGTACATGCCTGTGGGCAGTTTATGTTGTAGTGAGCAGGACTTTAGTAATTGGCCTTTTGAAAACTCCCTTATGCTGATTAAGGAATCCCTATCTATAGTTTCTATCCTTGTGAGTTGCTGCGATTTATTGTAGTAGTAGGTGGTGATAATGCTTAATTCCCCTGACGAGTATTTTTGCTCTTTGCTTATTTTCCCAATAGTGTCAAAGAATTGCCAGGTGCCTGTTTTGTAATTTGAAGAGTGGGTAGTGTCGGGTACATAACTGCCTGATATTTTTAGCTTTCCATTGTTGTGAAATTGCTTGTAGTCATCAGTCAGGTATTCTCTCTTTCGTGACCATGAGGCGGTAATTGAGCCCTTGACGTACTCTTGTGCATAGATGACAGAATCCGGGCTGCGTTTCTCCAGCCGCAGCAGTTGATCCTTATTGCTGATACTAGTGCTGTAATACCTTGTTTCGTGTGGTGAAGTGGAGTCTGCCTTATCCGCACATTGGCAAGGGCAGATATGCCTGAATTTTTTGAAAGTAGGGTGGTTAAAACCTGCTGGATAAGTTTGATATAGTGCAATCTGCCCTGGCTTGCATCCGGGCATAGAATCCTTTTCGGGACTTTTTGTGATATAAAATTTAATCTGTTCTGTAGTGGTAGATAAATCTGATTTGGCTACCCTTATATCATCGAAGATAATGGCGTCTTCATCCTGCGCATCTGCAATTATCTCCCGTACTACAGGAGTTACAGAATCTCCTTCTATATTTTGCCAGTTGAGTATGCCATTGGTGCAAGAAACGACTGTATAACGGAGGACATCCAGATTAGGATCAACATCTACCATGTAGTATCTGGGAATCAGCAATTTTGCCGACAATAACCTGGTTTTAGCAATGTCTGTTTTAGGGCTTATATCATCCAATGTAGCAATAAGCAACGGCGCGGCACGGATGCGAAATATTTGAGTGGATATTAGGGTGCCTGTGATGGTTTTGATATAAAGGGTGTCGAAGTCTTTTGACCCTTTAGGAAATACAAAACGATTGCATGAGTCTTTAGCGTCAGTATATATTTCGATATAGGGATCTGCTATTAGGGTTAAATCCCTACAGTCATAGTTTGGTGTTTCAATGCTGAAATGATTTATTTCGTCCCGGTATAAACGGTTCTTAATATCTATAGCAGGTTGGGAAAGCACCCGTACATGATATGAGAGGAATAAGAGCATAAACAGGTAGTAGCGCATAAGGTAAATGAATGTAGTAAGTACAGTATTAGGCTATTTCTTAATTTTCCCTTTCCCGTATTTTTCTTCGTTGATTAAAGTTCCATTCAGGTCAAAGTATTTCCAGGTGCCACTTTTTACAGAACCAAGAGCAGGGATAATTTGGATTTTTTCATCAAGGGTTACCGGGTCTATTGTCAAAGTAGTATCACCACCGATAACTCCAATACTGTATTGGCCTGATAACTTTAGTGTGCTATTGGCGTTGAATTCACGGTATGGGCCAACCATCTCTTTGTCCTTTATTGACCATTGCTTGAATATCCTGCCATTAGAGAATTCTTCTACCACCAATGTAGAGTCGGGTAATAGCTTTTCTGTTCTTAAAAGCCGGGTGCTATCAGAGCCGTCATAATAGGATTTTAGAATAGTGCCTTTGGCATCGGGTCCTGTACTTTCGGTTTTGCTGGCGCATGTGCAGGGACAGATGTTTTGGTATTTGGTAAACTCATATTCATCATAGGCTACAGGATAGTTTTGATACAGTGCCGTTTGGTTTTTAGCGCAGCTGAATGTGCGTTTTTCTGAGGGCTCGTTTTCCAGGTAATATTTCAATGGGCTTATTCTGACGCTGCATGAATTGTCGCCATAAATTGTGATTCCGTCAAACAGTATAACATCACCTGCAGTAGCTTCCCTGATTAAGTCCCTTGTGCTTGCCGTTAATACAGGGCCGTAATTATCCAACCATTTTAATACACCTCCACTGCAGCTTACTGCTTGAAAGCGGATTACCTTAATCTTTTCGTCAAAGTCAGAAAATGCCCTGATAGGTTTAATTTCTTTTCGTGCTAATAGCTCCTCTTTTTTAATCACACCCTGCTCCGCGATCCCATCCAGTGTTGGTACAAAAGCGCCCGGAGATTTGATGCGGAATACCTGGGCAGAAATCAGTTGCCCTGTTTTGGTTTTAATGAAGAGTGTATCAACCGGTTTATAGGTTTTTGCATACACCCTATATAAGCACGAATCGTTGAGATCGGGAAGTATGTCGAAACCCTCCCCGGCAGTAAGAATAAGGTCGGCGCAGCTATAGTTCACTGCAGCTATGGATATTGGATTGTCGATACCCCGATATAGCACATTCATTTTTACAGGCATGGCTACGGCGTGCTGGCATTGCGCGCTGTGGTGTGCGCAGCATAACAGGAACAAGAGTATAAGGTGGCGCATAGGTTGGATGTAAAGTATATGAACGGAAGATAAGGAGGAAATATTATTGGTTCGTGGTAGAATATATATAGTTGTCGCAAACCGCCCTCTCTATGTCGCAAGCAGGTATTGCGAATAGCGCCGATGTGCTTACTTTAGCGCTATACAATTACCAATAATAAAACTGATACAATGGACGCAACGAGTAAAACGAGTATAACGGTGGAGGCAACAATACATGCACCTGTAGATAAGGTATGGGAGCTATGGACAGGGCCGCACCACATAACCCAATGGAACAACGCAAGTGATGACTGGCATACACCGCGCGCCGAAAATGACCTGCGGGAGGGTGGCAAGTTCAACACGCGCATGGAGGCCAAGGATGGTAGCTTTGGTTTTGACTTTGAGGGTGAATACACCATAGTGAACCACCACGAGCTGATAGCCTATAAGCTGGGCGATGACCGCAGGGTGCAGATAAGTTTCAGGGCCGATGGTGATACTACTGTGGTTACGGAAACCTTTGATGCAGAGAACCAGAACCCCGTGGATATGCAGCGCGATGGCTGGCAGGCTATACTGAATAACTTTAAGAAGTACGCGGAAGCGAACTAATCTGCTGTTTACCTTTTTTAGGGATGGCGCACCGTAGGTGCGCCATCTTCGTTTCTGGCGGGTGGTAAAAATCCTTACCACCAGACGGTAGTCAAAAGTTGGGCATTAACGATTTTTAATGGTGCCCTAATGGTTTTGGTAATCAGGCGATTAGGCGGTCAGAAAAATTTTGCCGCTTTTTTTGCTAGAGTCGGATAGGGTTACCGATTTACATTAGCAAAAAAAG
>DLGO01000022.1:0-10480 GCA_002482725.1 Bacteroidetes bacterium UBA7692
ACCGATGGCAACGGCTGTACCAAAGTAGCAACGCAAACTATAAACGTTACCAGTTCTGCTACTGCCAGCATAAGCGGCGCTACCAAAATATGCACCGGCCAAAGCGCTACACTTACCGCAAACGGCGGCAACACCTACACTTGGTCAAACGGACTGGGCAGCAATGCACAGGTTTCTGTTTCGCCTGCATCCACCACTACCTATACGGTAACTGTTTCTGTGGGTGCCAACTGTACCGCAACCGCTTCGCACACCGTATCGGTTGGCCAGCCTTCTGCATCCCAGTTCAGCAGGTCTATATGCAGCGGCCAAAGCTTCTTCTTTAATGGTGTTAACCGCACACAAGGCGGCACTTATAAAGATACTTTGTCCAACAACGCCGGTTGCGATAGCATCATAACCCTTACGCTTACTGTATCGCCTGCGCTTACAGGCAGCAAGGCGGCAACTATATGCCAGGGCGGCAGCTATGCCTTCAATGGCCAGTTGCTTACACAGCCGGGTAGCTATAAAGATACCCTGCAAAGCGCAGGTGGTTGCGATAGTATACTAACCCTTACACTTTCGGTTTCATCGGCAGTTACGGGCAGCACAGCAGCAACTATTTGCCAGGGCGGAAGCTACGCTTTCAATGGCCAGCTATTGACACAGACGGGCATCTACAAAGATACCCTGCAAAGTACCGGCGGTTGCGATAGCATACTAACCCTTACGCTGAATGTAACAGCGGTGCTTAACGGCAGCTTTACAGCTTCTATATGCGGCGGCAGCTATACCTTCAACGGGCAGCAACTAACGCAGCCGGGCATCTATAAGGATACCCTGCAGAGCATCAATGGTTGCGACAGCGTTGTTACCCTTACACTAAATACCGGTAGCACGCTGCAAACCATCATTGCGGATACCATATGCAGCGGACAGTTTTACCTGTTTGGTGGCACCACCATTTCGCAGCCGGGTATATATACTGACACGGTGTCGTCTGTAAATGGTTGCGACAGCATCGTTACACTTACGCTTGCCGTAAACAGCCTGCCAATGCCTGTGGTTTTCCGCGCGGGCGATACGCTTACTACACAAACCTACAGCAGCTACCAGTGGTTACTGAACAGCGCTGCTATCAGCGGCGCCACCAGCCAGGTGTTCAAAGTGCCTGCTACCGGTAGCTATTCCGTACAGGTTACGGACGCTAACGGCTGCAGCAACACCTCCAACGCCGTGGGCATTTTTGGTGTGGGCATCAGCGAGGTTGCGGGCAACTTTGGTGTTAACCTGTACCCGAACCCCAACCAGGGATTATTTACCCTGGCATTTACCGATGATGTGCCACGCGATGTAGAAATAACCAATGCCCTGGGGCAGGTAGTTGTACAAAAACATGCCATGGCAGGCCACAAGCAATTCGACCTGCTACAGCATGCCGATGGTGTTTACTTCGTGCACATCAGGCACGGACAATACGCCAATACGCTGAAATTTACCTTGGTAAAATAGTTGAGACCAGACAGCTCGACGGTTGATCAGAGCACTCTGTACTTGTACAGGGTGCTTTGTTGTTTTAGGCAACATCTGTACTCAGTAACTTCTTCTCATAACCTGCCAATGCCCTAAACCTTGACACTAAAAGACATAAAAATATTCTTGATGTCATTTGGTGTCACTATCACCCAACCACATCTGTCGGTAAAAATTGAGTTACTTTTCGATCCGCCTGTCGGTACAGACCTGCACTGCGCGACCCAACAAGCAGAGCGCAGCAATTATGCCTGGAAACACGCTGAGAAACAGGAATAGCATCAACCAAAGAAACTTCATCCCAAACTCACCTCCTTTACAACCTGCAAAAACTCATCCTTTCGCTCCCTGGCCAGTGGTATTTGCACATCATTCTGTAGCAGTATATAGCCGCCATCCTGTTTCACATATTGCTTTATGGCCTTTATGTTTACTATATACGAGCGGTGCGGGCGAAAGAAATTGTTTTGGATATTCAGCGCACCTTCAAATTCCTTTATCTTTTTACTTACCAGTATCTCTTTGCTGCCCACCAGGCAAAATTTGGTGTAGGAGCCATCAGCCTCCAGGTACAGTATATCATCTACTGCCACAAATATCAATCCCTCAGCCACTGGCAATGCTACCCTGCGTATGGCGTGCTCCTTAAAGTTTTCGCGCAAGGTAGATAGTCGTTCTGCCCCGGTATTGGTATACAGTTTCTTTAGCTTGTCTACCGCCTTTATCAACTCCGATATTTGTATCGGTTTCAGCAGGTAGTCTATGGCACTTACTTTAAAAGCTTGCAGTGCATAGTCGCTATGGGCTGTAGTAAATATGATTTCAAAATTTACCTCATTGAAAAACTCCAGCAGTTGAAACCCGGTATAGCCCGGCATCTCTACATCCAGGAACACAACATCGGGCTGGTACTTGTTAATGGCCAGCACCCCACTTGGTACATCCCCGCTGCTTGCCAGCACCTCTATGTCAGGGCAATACTCCTGCAGCAGCGCCTCCAGAATCCTGCGCGCTTTAGCCTCATCGTCTATTATTACTGCTTTAATCATAAGCTACGGGTATGTGTATGTTTACAATAGTGCCATGGGCAGCATCTTCATACTGCACAGCTATGGTCTGCTCCCTGTTTTGGTTTAGTAAATCTAGTCGCTTTTGGTTGGCCGATGTGGCAAATGATTCATGCAGCGCGTGGCGGTGCATATTTATCCTGCCCGCAGCTTCGCGCCCGATGCCATTATCGGCTATGGTGCATTTCAGCATTTTTGCTGCCTCATCAAACGAGAACCGGATGCCCACTTTTTTATCGCCTTGCCTGTGCAGCAGTCCATGCCTTATGGCATTTTCTATATAAGGCTGTATCAGCATGGGTGGCAGCATTATATCATCTGCTTCATGCTCACAATCTATGGCTATATCATAGCTGAAATCTGTTTCGAACCTTAGTCCTTCCAGTTGCAGGTATTTGTGCAGCATATCTATCTCTTCCGCCAGGGATATATATTGCTTGCCAGAGGCATTCAGTATCTGCCGAGTTAGCATGCTGAACTGCCCCAGGTGCTCATTGGCCAGCCGCTTATCTCCCAGGAAAAACATCTCCTGTATAGAGTTTAGCGAGTTGAATATAAAGTGGGGGTTCATCTGTGCCTTTATGGCTTTCAGTTCACTTTCGGTTCGTTGCAGTTCGCTTTGCTGCTGCTTTATTTTCAGCTCCCGCAGTTCTGCCTCGCGCTTCTCGGTTTCGTATCGTTTATTCAGCAGTGTTACTTCTTTTACGCGCTCTGTGTTTACCAGCTCTGACTCCATCGCCACCTTCTTCATCAGGCTTTGGTATGCCTTGTCATATTGCCCGCTGTGCTCATAGCATTGGTGCAGCATTTCCAGCGTAGCGGTATAGTCGCTTACGGGTATATCGGCTCCCTTTGTCAGTATCGACGCTTCCAGAAATAGTATAGCCTCTTCGAAAGATTCATTCATGAATTGCAGTTGCCCAATTTGAAACTGGGCATTGCCCAGGTTGCGCGTATTGCCATCCGCATTTGCTATTTCTATAGCGAGCTTTGCAAAGCCGAATGCATCCTCTTTACGCCCTGCTAAAAAATACGTTTCTGCATCGCCCGTTTGCAACAGCGCCAATCGTGTGGCATTTACATCTGCATGGTGCAGGGCTATTTCCCGCTCAAAGAACTTTTTTGCCTGTTCTGCTTCACCGCGCTTCAGGTATAGCTGCCCCAGCCGCTTGGCTGTTCCCAGCAGCGAGCTTTTATCATTCAGCTCATCTTTTATGCGCAGCACCTCCAGCGAGTATTCTATGGCTTTATCATCATCCCCGCTTTTGGTGGCGATTTTTGTAAGCATCTGCAGGTGGTCTACTATGCCCGCTGGCTGCCTATGCTGCTTCACTATCTCTATTCCGCGCAGCGACATTTCTGCCGCCGCTTTCAGGTCTGCATTTATCAGGTATAGTGCCGCATAGTGCAGGCATTCGCTCTTCATCATAGAGTCGGGTAGTTGCTCGTATTCTTTTACGCACTGCATAATGATTTCACCTGCTTCTTCCATCTTGTGCTGGCGCAGCCTGTGCCAGCCTATCTTTTGCAAGGCCGTAAGCTTGCCTTGTATATCTCCGATCCGCTCAGCTATGGCTACAGCCTTTTGCAGATGCGCTATTGCATTCTCTGTTGCGGTTGGGCCTTCCTCCAGTATTGCGCGCACTGTCCAGTAGTCTATCTCTGCTTCCGGCAGGTTTTCTTCCAGGCATATCTCTAATGCCTTCTCGGCATACTCACCGGATAGCTTCTTGTCGGTAAACTTATGTTCCAACGCCAGATACAGGTAGGTAGATACCTTCGCTGCTCCTGTCTCTGTTTCCAGGCGCTTCAATAACTCAGGTATCTCTGTACCATACATGCTCATACTAAGGGTGTATTTTCTGCCTCTAAAGAAAGATATTCTTTAGGTCTAAAACAAAAGCTTACCGCTCATGAAGCCAAACCTGCCATTCATGAAGTTGCCCGCAATACGGCATATCCACCAGCCACCTTTGCCCGATAAAATTCACACACATGAAATCAAATTACACAAGGGGAAAAACCAAAACAGCGATTTTGTTTTTTACGCTCTTCAGCGTTTTTGTTTTGTTCGGCCTGCACGCCAATGCACAGTCGTGGGTATGGCAGCAAAACCTGGGCGGCACAGGTACCGAAAAGATTACTGATATGGTATCCGATGCCTCCGGCAATACCTATGTATGTGGTAGCTATTCTGCCGCCTTTACCATAGGAAGCTTTAGTATAGCTGCCCCTCCGGGCAGCAATGGCTCGGGAGCATTTGTAGCAAAGTTCAACAGTAGCGGTGCACCGCAGTGGGTGCATACACCAACTTATGGGGCCGTGGCATTTCTTAATCCCACCTCCATTACCCGGGATGCCTCAGGTAATATATATTATGGTGGTACAAACCAGTCGGCCGGCAATAGCGTAACTTTTGCCACCGGCAACGCAAATACTGTAGTAACCAGTAACAATGGTGTAGACGGCTTTATAGTAAAGCTCAACTCAAGCGGTGTGGCACAATGGGCCATGGGCATGGGTTACTCAGGTGCAGCCAGCGTCAACAACATGGCCCTGCACAGCGATCCATTCACTACGTACCTGTTTTTTGGAGTAAGCGCAGCTACCAACAGCACGGCGCTGCCACAGTTCCAGAACTTCAACTACCACGCTCCGGGCAGTACTACAAATGTAAGTATGGGCAATGCTTCTGCGTCGGGCTTCCAGGAGGCCTGGTATGGCCGCATAGATGTGGCTGCGGGTGTTATGAACGGCTTTTACCGACTAGGTGCAGGCAATAATGCTACCGGGCAGGAGTGGATAGAATCTATCAGGACAAATAGCAATACAGGTGATGTTTTTATGGCTTTAACACTCAAGAATGCTACCACCCTTGAATACAACGGAGGCACCCAAGCCATAAGCGGAACTACCGTTGAAGTTGGGAAAATAATAAAGCTGAATGCCAATCTGGTGTACCAGGCGCAAACAGCTGCTATTGGCTCACAAAGCTTTACCAATAAGCTGAAAAGGATGGTGATGAATGGCAATAGCTCCCTCGCATTTCTGATAGATATACAAACCGGCAGCAACAATCCATCTGTAAGCATCGGCGGGTACGACCTGTCTTTTGGCAGCTCATGGCTCAACTCGGTACTGACTGTAGCTGGCAGCACCAAAAATTTTTCGGGTAAGGGTCTCGCATTCGATGCCGGCGGCAACCTGTACGCTACGGTAGGTGGTCATGCCAATGCTGCATTTAACTGGGACTTTATACCAACATACACTGCAGCCGCGGCTACGGGCAGCATGCAAACCAATCCCGGCCTTATGCTGTTGAAAATGAACTCCTCTACAGGAGCATGGCTTGACTTCTCCTATATACGTGAATCGGTATCAAACAATTTCAGCCAGGGCGGCAATTTGCAAAGTGGTGCATTGGCTTCTGCCGGTCCATCGCTGTTTATGGGCGGCAGCTTCGGAAATACCATTACAGCACCGGGCTTAACTTCTATCACTGCTTCAGGGCAATCAAACGCATACCTCATGAAGTTTGGCTGCGAGCCGGGCTTTGCTACCCAGCCTGCGGGCAAAACCATTTGTGGTACACAAACTATTTCCCTGCCAACGGTAGTTAGTGGCACGGGCAATACCTACCAATGGCAAAGGAATGGTACCAACATCAATGGCGCTACCAACGATACACTAACCATAACCAACGCTACCATTGCCGATACAGGCACTTATACACTTATAGCCACCAACACATGTGGTACTGCCACTTCTTCGCCGGCTATACTTACCTATGCCGCACAGCCAACTATTACACTACAGCCTGTGGCAGATACTGCTTGCTTTGGCGGCGTAGCCACACTTACAGTAGCTGCTACGGGCAATGTTACCGGATACGACTGGCTAATGAACGGAGGCTTATTGGGAACAACATCTGTCTATAGTGGTGTTAAGACTACAACACTTACTATTACAGGCATTAACGCCAGCAGGCTGGGGCCATACAGCGTCAATGTAAACGGCTCTGTTCAGTGCCCATCTGTAAGCTCTAATATCGTAACCTTTAAAATGGCAACGGCTCCGGGTATTACCACCGATCCTACAGACAAAACTGTATGCGAAGGCGCGAACGTTACCCTTGTTTCCAGCGCAGCATCAGGCTCGCCGGTTAACTACCAGTGGCTATTCAGCAATCTGGCTCCTATCAGTGGAGCAAATGGTTCATCTTACAGCAAAGTAGTGGCATTGGCAGATGCAGGTATCTATTACCTGCGCGCAAGTAACCGTTGCGGTGCCGATACATCCAACCAGGCGATAATTAATGTAACTCCTATACCGGTTATCGATACTGCACCTGTTTCACAGAACTTGTGTGCAGGTACACCGGCTACTGTGTATGTTACAGACAATGCGGGCTTTTCCAATATATTCAATTATGCATGGTACCGCAACAATACTTTAACAAACAGCGGCACATCTCCATCGTATTATATCAATGGCACAGTAGGTGCAGCGGGTTCTTATTTCGTAAGAGTCAGTAACAGCTGCGGTGCAGATACAGCCCTCTTCAATGTTACGGTAAATGCAGCTACGGCTATCACTACACAGCCATCGTCGCTTTCGCTATGTACAGGCTCACCTGCTACATTTACAGTAGCTGCCACAGGTGGCAACCTTACCTATCAGTGGAGGAAAAACGGCAATCTTATTGCTACTGCCACCAATGCTTCTTACAGTATCGCTTCTGTGGCCATTACAGATTCAGGCACCTATACCGTAGTGGTTACGGGCTCATGCGGTACTACAACTTCCGCTGGTGCAGTGCTTACTACTGCTACAGCTGCCTCTATTTCGCAGCAGCCAACAGGTGCTACATTATGTTCAGGTGATACTATCAGGCTGAGCGTTACAGGTGCGGCAGGCAACAATACTGTTTACCAATGGAGGAAGGGTAGCAATAACATAGCATTTACCACTCCATCTGTAATCATACCAAATGCACAGTTGGCAGATGCAGGCGCTTATAGTGTTGTTATTACAGGCAGCTGTGGTACTACAACATCTCAATCAGTAAATATTAATGTAAATCAAACATCCGCTATCACCACTCAACCTGCAGATGTATCTGTTTGCGTTGGCCAGCCTGTTTCATTACAGGCTGTAGCTACCGGCACCAATCTTACTTACCAGTGGCAAAAAAATAACCTGGACATCAATGGTGCTACTCAATTCAATTATACCATACCAAGTGCAGCACTATCAGATACAGGTACTTATGCTCTTTTCATAAATGGCACTTGTGGCTATGCACTATCCAATGGCGCGGTAGTCCGTGTTAATCGCAATACAGCTATTACCACACAACCTGCTATACAAACAGTTTGCGCAGGTTCGCCGGTATCATTCACCGTAGCAGCTACCGGTGCAGGTCTTAGCTATCAATGGCGCCTGGGTAGCCAGAATATTGCAGGAGCTTCAGCAAGCACTTATAGCATACCTGCTGCTGCTTCCGGCAATGCAGGCAACTACTCCGTAGTAGTTACAGGCACCTGTGGTAGTGCTACATCCAACGCTGTGGCTCTTACTGTAAATGCGACTACTGCTATTACTACAAGCCCTGTATCGCAATCTGCATGCACGGGCTCTGCGGTTGGCCTTTCTGTATCAGCCACAGGAAGCAATCTAAGCTACCAGTGGAAAAAGAATGGAAACAACCTGCCAGGTACTAATGCGGCTTCGTACAATATAGTAGCAGCAGCACCTGCCGACTCGGGCACATATACAGTAATGGTTACCGGTACTTGCGGCACTGCTAACTCCTCGGCGGCCATACTATCGGTGGTGGCTTCAGCATCTATATCTGTAGAACCAGTGGGCGATACCATTTGCCTTGGCGACACACTAAAATTGAGTGTAACAGGAACAGCAGGTGCCAATACCACCTATCAATGGCGCAAAGACAATAACGTCATTGCATTTACTACACCAACGGTGCTTATCCCCAATGCACAGTTTACCAATGCAGGTACCTATAATGTAGTAATCGCAGGTGGTTGCGGCACTGCTTCTTCTATGAATGCAAATGTGCTTATCAACTCCCTAACCAATATCGTAGTACCACCTGCATCTCAGGCGGTATGTGTTGGAGGAACAACTACGCTGAGTACCTTTGCCACCGGAACAGATCTTTCATACCAGTGGAAACTGGATGGTAATGATATAGCTGGCGAAACGGCCACTGATATTACTCTTGGCAATATCCTGAATTCCCAACTGGGTTCATATACGGTAGAGGTAAGCGGTGCATGTGGCACACAAACATCTGCGGCGGCAATATTAAGCACTGCCACTCCTGTTGGCATTTCAGCACAACCGACTGCCAGTGCAGCTTCTATATGCCTGGGCGAAAGCTTTACCCTATCTGCAACAGCAACCGGCGATGTTACCATGTTTCAATGGAAGCAGGATGGTACCAATATAATTGATGCAGGCAGCAGTCCGTACACTGTTACTCCAACTGCCGCAGGCACTTTCAGCTATACCATTCTGGTTTCGGGGGCATGCTCATCGGTATTGTCAGATTCTGTAACGGTTATAGTACATGCGCTACCGCAGCCTACAGTGGTACAAAATGGCCTGGACCTTAGTACACAATCCTTTGCTACCTATCAGTGGCAACTTGGCGGTACTGATATCAATACAGCTACTGCACAAAACTATAATGCCTCATCTAATGGCAACTACAACGTGGTAGTAACAGATGCCAATGGTTGCTCTGCATCATCCCCTGTAGTAAATGTAACAGGTGTTGGTATCAGCAGCGTGTTTGAAGCAGGTGTTAACCTGTATCCTAATCCTGCTGCTAGCCTGCTTAATATAGAATTGGGAACTAACGAAGTGGCTACCTTATTGATTGAAACACTGGATGGTAAGAAGGTAGAGGTTATGAATACTTCCGGAGGTAAAACAGTACTTGATGTAAGCAGCTATGCACAAGGAACTTACCTGATAAAAATCACTCAGGGCAGTAACAACGCGCACATCAGGTTTGTGAAGCAATAATAAATATCAGAGAACGTATAGCTTTATGTGCGGTTTTATTTCCAGCCCCAGCAATGAGGCTGGCTTTTTTGCTTTATACCGTTCCTAATATACGGTAAAATTTAATCCTGTTTTATTCGTCTTTATGCTGTTGTATCCATTATCCTTATTTTCGGAAGTATGCAGCGCAAGCACTTTTTAAAACTTATTGCCATGTTACCAATAGCAGGGGGCGCCCACAACCTACAGGCCTTGTCAAATGTCACCAGTGGCCTGCCCGATACTGAGCCTATGCCGGTGTTGTTTGTTGGCCATGGCAACCCTATGAATGCTATAGAGGATAATCAGTTTTCGCGCACCATGCGCCAGATGGGAGGGAAGCTGCCCCACCCGGCGGCCATCCTGGTTGTATCTGCCCATTGGGAAACGAGGGGCACCTTTGTTACCGCTATGGAGCAGCCGAAAACAATCCACGACTTCGGCGGCTTTCCCGATGCGCTTTTTGCAGCGCAGTATCCTGCACCCGGCAGTCCACTACTGGCTGCTGAAACTCAGAAAGTAATCACTTCTACTGCCGTAAAATCTGATTTTGAATGGGGGCTGGACCACGGCACATGGAGCGTCACCAAAAACATGTTTCCGCAGGCGGATATACCTGTTATACAGTTGAGCCTTGATTTTACCCAAGGCCCGCAATACCATTATGAGCTTGGTAAACAGCTTGCAGCCCTGCGCCGCAAAGGTGTGCTTATTATAGGTAGCGGCAATATGGTACATAATTTCCGGGAGCTTAAGTTTGGGCCCGATGGACTGAACGCTCTGTACGGTCACCCGTGGGCACTTGAAGCCAATGAAACTTTCAA
>DLGO01000022.1:10516-26603 GCA_002482725.1 Bacteroidetes bacterium UBA7692
GGAGAACGATTTCAAATCGCTCATCAATTACAAGACATTCAGCCATGCTACGCAATTGGCAGCACCTACACCAGACCATTACCTGCCTTTGCTATACAGTGTAGCACTCAGGGATACTAAAGACAGCGTATCTTTCTTCAATGATGCGGCTGTTGCGGGTTCTTTGACTATGACGTCTGTTCTTATTAGCAGAGATTAATTTAATTTGCCCATTTCGGGTAAATTATTGCTCAATTTCATTTTGATTTTGTGTCCAGATATACTTTGGAGTACTTGCTTTCCCCAAATAACATTCGGCATTGATTTTGTAAAACATTTGTAAAAACGGCACAGCTGTGCTATAACAATTAAAAATACAAAACAATGAAAACGATACTATCCATCTTTACGCTTGCCATAGTAGCATTCTCTGCTTCTTCTTGCTCACATTGCGATACTTGTACCAAAGCTAATGACCCTACTGTAAAGCTTTGTGAAAAGGATTTTGATTCAAATAATGAATTCAATTTGGCCAAGGCCGGTTATACAGCACAAGGTTACGATTGCCGCTAAAAGATACACTCATCAATATTTATTATTCATTTCATAAACACCATAGCTAATGAAAAGCCTACAATTATTTATACTGACCACTATAGCCGTAATATCATCTCTTAACATCAACGCCCAGGGTTGGATAAATGACAAAGGAGGTATGTACTCAATAGGAGTTGGTGGTACCCAGGTATTTTATCTTGGCCGCTATGGCAACGGCGCATCTAATCTTGGTGCAGCGTTTAATGTAGCGGGAGAATATAAAGTTCATAGGTTCGTAGGCTTGGGCTGGCAAACAGGAATGGATATATTCCCTGGTGGCGGATACTATCGCGATAAAGGTTATATCTACAGAAATTCTCCGGTTATAGGCATTCCAATAGGATTTAAAGTTAATGTGCATATTCTGGAAGCAGCAGGCGCTCCGATAGCAGACCGTTTGGATGTGTATGCAGGTGCTAATATCGGAGGGGGACCTGCATTTTATACAGGACCAAACTCCAGTGTTACCGGATTTATGTACGGTGGCCCGCAGGTTGGTGTTCGCTATTGGTTCAATAAGGTGGCGATATTTGGTGAGTTTGGCTACGGAGCTACATTTGCTAACATAGGAGTTACCTTCTAGTACTATCTTAATACAATTTTTGTTCAGGCCCTGTGGATTTCCACAGGGCCTGATTTGTTTTATATTATTACCAAAACCGCATTGCGGGAAATGATATATTTATCTGCCTGCTGAACCGGGCAAGTAAGTATTGACAACTGAATCGAACAGAGATGAAACAGATAAGCAACCTGGATGAATATTTTGAAGCGTATAAGAAAAGTATTGAATCACCGGAGGTCTTTTGGGCAGAAGTAGCTGAAGGTTTTAGCTGGCGAAAAAAATGGGACACTGTACTTGATGGAAATTTTACAGATGCCAATGTAAAATGGTTTGATGGGGCGCAACTGAATCTGACCGAAAATTGCCTGGACAGGCACCTGGTAAGCAGGCCTGATCAGGTAGCGCTTATATGGGAACCCAACGACCCGAAAGAAAATTTTAAAACCCTTACTTATAAAGAATTGCATACCGAGGTTTGCAGGTTTGCCAATGTGCTGGTATCCCTTGGTGTAAAGAAAGGTGACCGCGTATGCATATACCTGCCTATGGTGCTGGAGGGAGCGATAGCCATGCTGGCATGTGCGCGGGTAGGAGCCATTCACTCTGTAGTGTTTGCAGGTTTTTCTTCAACCTCGCTGGTAGACAGGATAAACGATGCAGACTGCAGCGTAATACTGACAGCAGATGCGGTGTATCGCGGCGATAAGAAAATTGAGCTTAAAAAGATAGTGGATGAGGCACTGGAGCAAACACCTTCCATAAAGCATTGTGTAGTGCTGAACCACCGCAATACGGAGGTTGCCATGAAGCCTGGAAGGGATGTATGGTGGCACGAGCTATTAGTAAATGCTTCATCAGTGCATGTTGCGGAAATTATGGAGGCCGAAGATCCTTTATTTATATTGTATACATCCGGCTCTACAGGTAAGCCAAAGGGTGTGCTGCACACCACCGCCGGGTATATGGTATATGCTGCTTATACTTTCAGCAATGTGTTTAATTATAAAGATGGCGAGGTGTTTTTCTGCACTGCTGATATTGGCTGGGTAACAGGGCATAGCTATCTGGTATATGGGCCGCTGTTGAATGGCGCTACCTCCATAATTTTTGAAGGCACACCTGTGTATCCCGACCATGGCCGATTCTGGGATGTGGTGCAGAAGCACAGGGTGAATATCCTATACACTGCGCCTACTGCCATACGCTCGCTGCAAAAATTTGGTACAGATATTTTCAAGGGCAAGGACTTGTCATCATTGCGTGTATTAGGCTCTGTAGGCGAACCGATAAATGAAGAGGCCTGGGAGTGGTACCACGAAAATGTGGGTGGCAGCCGCTGCCCGATAGTGGATACCTGGTGGCAAACGGAAACGGGAGGCATACTCATTTCACCCATTGCATTTACCACGCCGCTGAAGCCTGCATTTGCCACCTTTCCGCTGCCGGGTGTACAGCCCGTGCTGATGGATGAGAAGGGTAATGAAATTGCCGGTAATGGTGTAGAAGGGAATCTTTGTATCAGCTTCCCCTGGCCGGGGATGGCACGCTCGGTATACGGCGACCATGAGCGCTTTAAGAATACTTACTTCAGCGCCTACAAGGGATATTATTTTACCGGCGATGGCTGCAAGCGCGACGAGGATGGCTACTACCGGATAACGGGCAGGGTAGATGATGTGGTGAATGTATCGGGCCACCGCATTGGCACAGGCGAACTGGAAGATGCCATTAATGAACATGAGGCTGTAGTAGAGTCTGCCGTGGTGGGCTATCCGCACGATGTGAAAGGGCAGGGGCTTTACGCTTTTGTAATATGCAATACGGATAATGTAGAAGCAGAGGCTCTGGAGCGCGGCATAAAGGCGATAGTAACGGATAAGATCGGCCCTTTTGCAAGGCCTGATAAAATACAAGTGGTACCGGGCCTACCCAAAACGCGCAGTGGAAAAATTATGCGGCGCATACTCCGCAAGATAGCCGAAGGTGATATCTCCAACTTAGGAGATACCAGCACACTACTGGACCCGGGTGTGGTAGATAAGATTGTGGATGGGGTGAAGTAGTATGGTATTTATTGATTAAACCCCGCAATCCATTCATCCTCCTTTGCCCGCATTACCTGTATATCTTTTTTGCTTTTGTCTTTGTAGCCTATCAGGTGGAGGACGCCATGAAATATAACCCGCTGCATTTCCTGTTCAAAAGTTGATTTTTGTTTGGTGGCATTGTCGGCCACACGGTCTATGCTGATGTACAGCTCGGCCTCTATCTTCTTGTCTGTTTCCTGTAAGGGAAATGTGATGATGTCGGTATAGTAGTCGTGCTGGAGGAATTGGCGGTTGATACCAAGCAGGTGCTCATCGCTACAGAATATAACAGAAAGAGAAAGTGATTTCCCACTTTCTCTTTTGCAATTATCGGTTAAGTATGTTTTGAATTTTGGTTTGTCGGGCAGCGTAAACTTTACATCTGCATTGTGAAAACTGACTGCCATGCGGTAGTTGTTTTATTATACCCTGAACTGCATTTCGCAGGTGGCACCGTTGTCGGAGAATATTACCAGATCTGCAAGCTGCATGATAAGGAATACACCACGGCCGCTGGTTTTCTCCAGATTTTCGGGGCTGGTAGGGTCTGGCAGGTTGTTGTAATCAAAGCCCGGTCCCTGGTCTTTTATTACAAAAGAAATTGTTTTATGCCTATCGTCGTGGTTGGCACTTATGATCACTTGTTTGGAAGCATCGCTACCGTTGCCATGCACTATAGCATTGTTGGCAGCCTCTGTAAGGCACACCAAAATATTGCCGTAAGCATCGTCACCAAAATTAAATTCTTCACGTAGTTCTTCTACGAAAGATTCTACCAGCGCTATGTTTTTTATCTCCGAAGCAAAAGTCAAATTCTTCACGTGCTTATTTGTTATGTCGCTAATATATGCGTTTCCTGCATTTCCTGTTACTCTTTCAACTAACATTATTCTAAAAATTTAATTATGGTGAAAAAAAGGTTGACAATCAGAGCGCTTAAATGTTCTGAGCCGCTATCCACGAAGTGGTCCACGCAGCCTGAAAATTAAAGCCCCCTGTAATGGCATCGATGTCCAGCACTTCGCCTGCAAAAAATAACCCATTATGAATTTTGCTCTGCATCGTTTTGAAGTCGATTTCCTTTAAACTAAGCCCACCGGCAGTTACAAACTCATCCTTATTGGTGCTCTTACCCGTAACTTGAAAAGCAGACCTGGTAAGGGTGTCAATAATACGTTCTATCAATGAATTTGAGACATCAGCCCATGTGGTGTTTTGTACGGGATTGCTCCGGTTTTGTTTTAGGGAGTGGGCAATTAAATTTTTCCATAAGCGGTTGGGGATGTTAAAAAGCGCATGGGTGTCCAGGGCTTTTTTGGGGTTTTGCTGCTTGAAGGCAAGGAGAAGAGAGGCAACTTCGGTGCGCTCCTTTCCTGTAAAATTGACCTCAAGCGTAAACCTGTGGCTGATTTCGGCCAATTGCCTGGCGCCCCATGCCGAGAGGCGTAATATGGCCGGGCCGCTCATGCCCCAGTGGGTAATAAGCAGCGGGCCTTGTGTTTGTAACTTCTTTGCGCCCTGCACCTGTACACGCGCCAGGTCCACGCTAAGACCAGACAAACCTTCTATTCTTTCATCTTTTATATTGAAGGTGAAGAGCGATGGCACGGCAGGTATTACCTTATGGCCGAGGTGCTCCAGCGCCTGCCACATTTTGGCAGCACTGCCTGTGGTGACTACTACGGCATCTGCAATTATTGTTTCGCCTCTGTTGGTGGATATGTGCCAGTGGTCATCTTTTTTGCTGAGCGACTCTACCCCTACCAGTGTGTTGATGGTGATATGCAGCCTTTTGGCCTCTTGCATAAAGCAATCAATAATAGTTTGTGAGGAGTCAGTAATGGGGAACATGCGCCCATCGGACTCACGTTTTATTTCTATACCCCTCTGTTTAAACCATTGAATAGTGTTGGAGGTAAAAAAGCTGTGGAAGGGGCCTAGTAGCTCCTTTTCGCCACGGGGGTAGTTCTTTACCAATTCTTTTTCTTCGAAGCAGGCATGGGTTACATTGCAGCGCCCGCCGCCGCTGACCCGTACTTTTTCGAGCAGCTTGGGCGACTTTTCCAGTATGGTAATTTTGTAGGAGGGATTTTTGATGGCAAGGTTTATGGCACAGAAAAATCCTGCCGCACCGCCACCAATCACTACTACCTTTTTGCTCATTTACTGTTCTACCACTTTATAAATTTCGCGGAGGTTGCGGCCCAGCCCATCGTAGTCGAGGCCGTAGCCCACGATAAAATCGTTCGGTATTTCCAGACCCACATAATCTACGCGGATATCTGCTTTCAGCGCCTTTGGCTTGTGCAGTAGCGAGGCTATTTTAAGTGAAGAAGGCAGCTTTAATTCAAAAGTAGGAATAAGGCGGGCAAGGGTGGTGCCTGTGTCTATTATGTCTTCCAGTATGATCACATGGCGCTGCTCCAGCGATTCATTAAGGCCAATAAGCTCGTTGACACTGCCTGTAGTAGTAGTGCCATGGTAGGAGCTGGCTTTGATAAAGGAGATTTCGCAGTCTATGGTTAGCTTTTTCATCAGGTCGGAGGCGAACATGAAAGAACCATTCAATATAGGGATGATCAGAGGTCGTTTGCCTGTATAGTCGGCATTTATTTTGTCAGCAACCTCTTGCACGGCAGCGTTTATCTGGGTTTCGGTCAGGTATAGCTCAAAGTGCTTATCGTGCAGTTGAATCTTTCTGCTCATCATCATGGTATCATTTAATTTTTCGGAAACAGGACAGTAAATATTAAAAAAATAGCGACACAATATTAATCATGTCGCTATTTTCCGAAGCAAAACCTTCTTTATTATTTAAGATATACGTCTTTAAGCGCAATCTGTGGCTTTTGCAATTTGATGGCAAAAGTCTCTTTGTTCAATATGTTGCCAACCGCAGGGTAAGAAAGGAACTTCTCCATTACCAGCTTTTTCAGCTCAGGGTTGGTGATTTTAGGTACGCTGGTGCTAAGCGCATATACCTGTGTTACTATCTGGTCCTTGCTGGTTTTGTAATAGTCGGATACTGCTTTTACATCAGCCTTGTTTTGCCTTGACTCTCCTGTAACCTCGTCTTGCTCCATACCTATCTGTGGTTGTGCATCGCGCATTTGCTGCAGGTTGAAATCAAGGTCTTTCAAAGGAGCCAGTTGCTTGGTGTTGTCTGTTATAGCCTTTGCCATAGCAGCATCGCCACTGGTAGTGAATAGTGCCTTTGCTTCTTCAAAATCCATAGAGCCCAGTTTTTCATAGGCGCGGTATTTGTTGGCTTTAAGGTCTTCACCTGCTTTGTCGTATAGTTTTACCGCAGTGCCGTAGTTGTGTTTACCAACAAGGTCATCGGCAAGTTTTATCAGGCCGGCTTTGTTGTCCTTTTCTGCAAATGCATCAGCTACCCTGTTGTACAGGTTGTCTGCCTCGGCGTTTTGACCGGTGGCTACCAGGTGGTTGGCATATTTAATAATGCCCTCAACGATATTGCCCGACTGGTAAGCATCAAATGCTTTGCCGTATTCTTTTTTAGCGTAGTATATATCACCTGCCTTTTTGTATGCTTCAGGTGTTTTCGCCAGCTTATAGGTTTCTGCCGCCTGCATTTCGCCTTCAGCGCCTTTTGCCTCGTAGGTTTCTGCTATGGTGGTTATTTTGTCGCCTGCATTGGCTATCTGATAATATTCCAATGCTTTTGCATAGGAATCAGCCCCTCTGTCAAAATATTTATCACCGATTGCGCGTGCACCTTCTTTCAGGGCATCTGCTTTGGTAAAGAAGCTCATGGCAGATTTCAACAGCTTGGTTTCTGCTTTTATATCTGCTGCCTGAAAGGCATCGTCTACCTGCAGATAAGCCAATTTCTTAAAGCCTACTTTCTTTTCCTCTTTGCTGGCGCTGCCAAAAGCAGTGGCAGCATTGGTGTAGTCCTTTTTGCTCAGGTAGCCATCACCTATCAATACGGCTACTTCCTGTGGTTTCAAGCCACCCTTGGTAAATGATTCCCTGGCTTTGGTAATTATTTCGCCCCTTTTAACATTGTCTGTCTGGTCGAAAGCTTTGGTAAGCAACTCTTTACCTTTATCTACATCCTTGTTTTGCGCATAAGACCCTAATGCGGATACTGCCAGAAATGCAGTAACAAGTCCTTTACTTATAATATTCATATTTCAATTTTATATGGTGAATCAGATGTTAAATGTAAAAACTTTGTTGTGAGATATGCAAATCATTCGCCTTAAATTGAATGAAGAAAATTTGAACACTAGTTTCCTACGGAATATTGCTCTTTAGGAACTGTATAATAAAGCATTATGAATTTTGGCACTAGCGATGGACTAGGGCTTAGTTTTGTGGTGGTTAAGGATGAAAAGCAAACAAAATTTGTGTTAGCAAACAGCAATTAATTAGCAACAGAATACAATTATTCCTTGTTTCACAGTAAAATAAGTAGTTGTGGAGATAGAACCGCTGAAAAATTGGGCAAAGGAGCCGCTGATAGTAGCAGGGCCATGCAGTGCAGAAACCGAGGAGCAGGTATTGGAAACGGTGAAGCAGATAAAGGAATATGCGCCAAGCGTGAGCCTGATAAGGGCCGGTACCTGGAAGCCGCGCACGAGGCCAAATGCCTTTGAAGGCGTGGGTGCAGTAGGGCTGCCATGGGCCAAGAAGGCAGGCCGGGAAGTAGGGTTGNNTGGCTATAGAAGTGGCCAACGAAATGCATGTGGAGCTGGCGCTGAAGAATGATATAGATGTGCTGTGGATAGGGGCGAGGACCACGGTGTCGCCATTTAACGTGCAGGCAATAGCAGATGCGCTGAAGGGCGTGGATATACCCGTAATGATAAAGAACCCGGTAAACCCCGACCTGGACCTGTGGATAGGCGCTGTGGAGCGGCTGTATGCTGCGGGGGTGAAAAAGCTGGCGGTGATACACAGGGGATTTTCGTCGTACGAAAAAACGATATACCGCAACCCGCCGATGTGGGAGATACCTATAGAGCTGAGAAGGAGATACCCTATGCTACCGATAATAGTGGACCCATCGCATATGGGTGGCAGCAGGGAGCTGATACAGGTACTGTCGCAACAGGCGATGGACATGGGATTTGACGGGCTAATGATAGAGTCGCACATAAACCCCGACAAGGCATGGAGCGATGCCAAGCAGCAGATAACACCCGAACGCCTGGGGCAGATACTGGATGAAATAATTTTCAGGCAGCCGAATATAGCGAGCGATAGCTACCAGACGCTGCACGACCTGCGGGCCCGTGTGGACAGGATAGACGGNNTACATAATAGAGCTGATGTGCGAAAGGATGGGCATAGCTGAGGAGATAGGCCAGTTTAAAAAAGAGCACCACCTGGCTATACACCAGTCGCAAAGGTGGAGCAGCATAGTAAAACGCGCGCTGGAAAAAGGCAAGAGAGGAGGACTGACGGGTGATTTCCTGTTGAAAGTATTCCAGCAGGTGCACAACGAAAGCATACGCCACCAGACAAAGGTTTTTGGAAAGTAGGAGGTTGATTAAATTCATCTCAATAATATGTTTATCAGAAAAAATTTAAACAACCTCTGCCGTAGTATAGCTATTATTGTTCTATGAGGCTTGGCACCAAGCAATTGCTGGATAAATGGTTGGGTAATTTCCTGCTGTTCTTTAACCTGGGAATGGCGAGGGGGCTTGGCCTGCTGATGCGCAGGAACCACAGTATAGCCAAAGCACCGAAACACATTGTATACATAAAGATACTGGGTATAGGCAGCGTGTACATGGCGGCAGATGCCATCTATTCGCTGAAGCAAAAATACCCTGACTGCAAGCATGTGCTGATGTGCAACAAAGGTGTGCGCACGGGTGTGCTGCCTATGGAGCTGTTCGATGATTTTCTGGTGATAGATGACAGTAGCTTTGGCACGCTGGTGAAAACAGGGATAAGCGCAATGCTGCGCTGTGTAAGCATGCGCAATATGTGGGTGGCCGACCTGGAGGTGTACTCCAAGCTGACAACTATGTTTTCGCTGTATACACTGGCCCGCAACAGGTTTGGGTTCTCGTTCAGGGATGTATCTTTTCGCGACTACCTGAATACGCACAACATATACTTTAACCAGTTTGTGGTGGTGGAAGAGAACTACAATGCCATGGCGCGGGCAATGGGAGCGGAGGTAATAGTGCCTTTTGAGTTTGCGCGAAACCCTGTGGTAAAGAACAGGGGAGTGATGGGCAAGAAGGTGCTGCTGAACAATACCTGCAGCGAGCTAAGCAAAGAGCGGCTGCTGAAAGAAGGGCAGGTGCTGTCGCTATTGGAAGCATTGGTGAAGCAGGGGTATGAAGTAGAATTGTCGGGCTCGCCTGTGGACTATGAAGACAATGAGCGGCTGATAAAACAACTGCCTGCTGAGGTGAAAGAGCAGGTACATAACCTGGCTGGCAAGATGAAATTTGATGAGTTTGTACAGCACATATATACGGACTGTAGCTGTGTGGTGACGGTAGACTCTGCCCCGCTGCACATAGCCAAAAAGCTGGGTGTGCCTACGCTCTCTATCTGGGGGCCATCGCACCCGGATACGCGTATAGTACAGAGTGAGCTGCACCGCGCCATATACCTGAAGGTGCCCTGCTCGCCATGTGTGCACCTGGTAGAAGAGCTGCCGTGTGGCGGCAACAACTTCTGCATAAAAGATATCAGCACACAGCAGATTATTGCTTCTTTTGAGGCGCTTACCGAGGCAATGGCATGAAGAATTTAAAGCTGATTAAGGGACTGGTTTTCATTTTTGTATTTGGAGTGATCCTGTGCAGGTGGTGGAGCATATCCATAGAAGATGATGGCTATGCGCGCGCCTGGTTTTATGGCGATTCTTTCAGCGACAGGAACGTGATGAGCACAGTCCATTTTTACCACGACAGTGGTTTCAATGGTAAGTATGCTTACCTGCCCATACTGTTTTATAAGGATACCACGAGACCGCTGCTGGTGTATACACACTACCCCGGCCTGCCGGATATAACAGCTACGGTAGTGAGCCAGGTAACAGGAACCACCGATGCACGGAAGCTGATGCTGCTGCCCATAGCACTCAGCATGGTGTTGTTCTTCCTGATATTTTATGTGCTGGAGGTGATTACAGGCAACAGGCTGCCTGCCTTTATAGGCTCGGTGTTTCTCGTTACCTCAACCTACTTTATAAGCTGGGGAGATGACCTGCACCAGCACGTGTATGTGGAGGTGGTGCGCTGGCTATATATCTTGTTTGCCTATAGGTTTTATAATAGTGAGCGGTTCCGGGCAGATTATTTTGCGGCACTATTTGTGCTGTACTTTTTGGCGATATGGATATCGTTTGAACCGGTGGTGTTCCTGGCGATAGTGACGGTGGGGTTCTCGTATATATATCAGCGCAGGCTGGTTACGGTGCCCAACTTTATCCTGCTGTGCAGCCCTGTGCTTGGCTTTGCCGCGCACCTGCTGCAAAACTACGCTTACCTGCATAGCTGGAGCGCGGTGGTGGCCGATATGACCAAGGCAGTAGTACACCGCACATCGGGGGATGTGTCGTACAACGAGGTAGGGCATGTGCTGGGTGCAGGTGATGTACCTAAAGCTATTGGCTTGCTGCTGCTAAGGGTAGGGAAGTTTTACTGGATAAACGGGTTGGCACTGATAGCGCTTGGGGTGTTGGTATTCCGCAGATTGAAAACAGATAATAACCAACTAAGGCAGGTGATAGCGGTGCTGCTGGTAGCTGCTGTGAGCTGGCACTTTGTGATGCCGCAACATGCGCTGGTGCACATGTTTACGCTGCGGCACTATGCTATGCCTTTTGCTATCATATTCGGTGTAGGGGTGGTGTATTATGCAGCATACCTGAAACAGCTGAAAGCCAATAAGCCTGTGTGGCTATATGCGGTGCATGTGCCGGTGATAGCCGTGTGTGTGCTGTATGCGGGCTATGAGCAGCTGTACCTTTCTATTTTGAAATACGCGCTGGTGTACCCTGCATGGGGCAAGGACCTTACATTTTTGTTCTGGATATGAAGATAGTAACCACAGAAGACGGATCGCACTCGCTTTACAGCGAGCAATTTAATGAGCACTACCACTCTACCTTTGGTGCGGTGCAGGAGTCTATGCATGTGTTTATAGAAGCGGGATTGAATAAGTGTGCCCTGCCAGAAGTGAACATACTGGAAGCGGGATTTGGCACGGGGCTGAATGCGTTTCTGGCTTTGCAGAACAGCATAGAGAAAGGGCGGAAAGTGTATTACTATTCCATAGAGCTGTATCCGCTGAAAGAAGAAGTATACAGGGAACTAAACTATGCTGCTGCTGTGGACTTTGACGGTGCTGCAAAATACTTTCAGGCATTGCATGAGGCCGAATGGGATACAGACGTGCAGATAAGCCCGGATTTTACCCTTAGGAAAGTAAAAAGCTCGCTGACGGAAGCAGCGTTACCTCAGGTTTTTTTTGATGTGGTGTTCTACGATGCCTTTGCACCGGACACGCAACCCGAGCTATGGACGGAAGAGATATTTGCTAAAGTGTATAGCAGTATGAAGCGTGAAGCTATACTGACTACCTACTGTGTGAAAGGCATAGTGAAAAGGGCGATGCGTGCAGCGGGACTGAAGGTAGAGAAGCTGCAAGGACCACCGGGGAAAAGGGAAATGATAAGGGCGGTGAAGGTGGGGAGTGATAAGGGTGGACTGGGAGATTAGCTGTGCTTAAATTTAGGTAGCTATGAAATACCTTTGTAGGTTGGGGTTCACAGAACCCCGGGGTCTGGGTTCGGGATGCCCTTCGGAATATCCCGAACAGCGGGTAAATTAACATTTTATATATTTGATGAGAGTAATAACATATCGGATGAAAATTAGTAGCGTTTTTTTGTTTTTTTTAATAGTATTTGAGTCTTGTAATAATTCTCAAAAGGCAAAGGAATATTATCCAAATGCTAAGATCAGGAGTGAATATTCGGTAAAAAATGGAAAAAAAAATGGCGTTCAAAGGACCTTTTACGAATCTGGTGAGCTAGATTCGGAATCAAACTTTATTGATGGTTTAGTTAACGGAGAGGTTAAATTATACTATAAATCAGGAAAAATTAAGCAGCAATCATTTTGGAAAAATGATGCACTTGAGGGTCAATTTGTGGAATATTATGAAAATGGTGGAAAGTTAATTGAAGGTAAATTTGTAAAAAACTTAAAACAGGGATTGTTTATATCATATTACGAAGATGGTAATATAAAAATAAAGGAATTATATGTTGATGACAAAAAAGAGGGAATTCTAGAACAATATTTTGAAAATGGTCAGATAAATGTTTTAGCGAATTTCAAATTGGGAATGCGAGAAGGGGACTACAAAGTTTATTATTCTAATGGTAAATTATCAGAAAAGGGACAATACTTAGCTGACGAGTTAGAAGGGGAAATACAGTTCTATAATGAAAATGGCAAATTAGACTCTGTACTTACATATAAAAAAGGAATGGCAGTTAAACAATCTCGCTATTAGATTTCTATGGGACGCGAAAAGGACTGTTGGAGTTGATCGAGGGTTAGCCAGGATTCAGAGAACCCCCTTTATCTAAACTTCGACATTCCCTACGGAACATGTCCAAGAGCTATAAGGAAGATGTAACTAAATAAAAAAGCAACATGATTGCAACACATAGTAACTCAAATCTTTTTTATTATAGATATACTAAGCCAACTGATGTTTGGGGCAACCTTATATGTAAAATACAGTTTTTCAATAGTTCAAAAGAATTGGTTTATAGTAGAAATATTTGGTACCATCATTTAAATGCTCTACTCCATACAAGCATACTGCCACCTATATTTGTTTATTGGTTACCTAATGCTGATATAGCTCTTGTATATGAATATGAGAGACCTACAGTCTATGACTTAGCCGCTATTGATTTTGATGCTAAATTGGTGTATCAATGTTCTTTGTTGAATAAGGAGAACTTGTTTTCAAATGATGAAAGTCCAAAAGATATCCTGAGTTATATTATGAGTAACTATGAGCCAGTAAACCTAATAGTTGAAGAAATAGATAAGCCATTTTTTACGTTTTGGGAGTATAAATGATCGAGTGGATGAATGGTAGTGTGTCAAAATAATCCGCTATTCGACATGGTCCAAAGGGCATGTCAAATAGCGGATTAGCAGGATTTTTGAATCCTGAGACAGAGAGAAGAGATGTGTTTTGTAGGTCATGGAAGAAGCGTATTTATCAAGCAGCTGTGGTGATTTTTATAGCATGAGAAAAGTACTGTTGGTGTTGATCGAGGGTTAGCCGGGGTTCAGAAAACCACCATTATCTAAACTTCGACATGCCCTTCAGAACATGTCAAAGAGCGGGTAGTTGTGAAATGCCTTTGTAGGTTGGGGTTCAGGGAACCCCGGGGTCTGGGTTCGGGATGCCCTTTGGAACATCCCGAACAGCGAGAGTAAAAAAACGAAAATGAGAACATTGATAAAGCAATGGGGCAAATAGATGGAGCACCTGAAAAGTTATAACATCTTTACGGCATTGATTGAGTATTGGAAGATTTTTGCAATCTTCACGATAGTTGATTTGTTCGTTCCGCTATTTTTAAAAGAGTTGAAGGATCCTATAGGATTTACCGCCTTCGGCTCTATGTGGTTAATTATCATTTATTGGGCCGTTCGGTATCATAAACACCACAACATAGTTTTAAGCTATATGAAATCTAGTGAGATAGAAATGTGTAAAAAGTATTTCGGCACCATAAAATATGTTACTCGTTTGTATGTTCGAGAGTATACTCCATCTGAAATAGAAAAATTATATACCTCACCGATTGGTGCCAGTTTTGCTGAATGTTATAAATTCCCAGTCAAAGTTGCTGCGACAGCCATCTATTTCGTATTACTAGCAATTATATTCAGCCGGTTTTACCCCTTGGCCGAAGTACGTAATTTCAATTTATAATGCAGCAGGATTTTTGCTTGCAACTGTGTAGTAATCAGCTACCTGTTATTCGATTTCTATGGCACCTAAAATTACTGTTGGAGTTGAGCGAAGCGGGTTAATCCATATATACATACAGGTGTAGTACCAAATCATCTTCTAAGATAAAGAAGTCCATACCGGATAAATTATTACCTCCTGTTTTGATTGTCCAAAATAGCCTTGTACTATTCTGAGAAGAATCCATTGATTTAGCCGGAGCAAAATAAAAATTCGGGTCTTGGGAAAACAACTTATCTATAAAGTCTGAGACTTCTTTAATACCTGTAAGTATGAATTCCTTGTCATACATTTTTATTTTTTCGGAATATACCGTGGCCATCAGACTATCACGCTTGGCGCGATCTTTTTCATTCCAAATGGCCACGTGCGCTTCTTCTAGTTTTTTTACTACTTGTGTACTCATAAAGTAATTCTCTTTTTTTCAGGCGGTTAAATTAAATGTTTGAATGAATAGTGATAGCACGATTAGGTGTTTAGTTGTGATTTTGCAGTTAAGTCGTTTGTCTACCATTCACGTTTAAAATTGCCTCGTTGATATATTGAGCATCTTCACTCCGTCTATTCGGTATGTTCCGAAGCGCATGTGTAACAATAGATGGATAGGATTTTTAAAATCCAAGAGCAAAAAAAGATATTTGTATTCATGGTTAGTGGAAGAGGAGTATTTGTTGAGAAGCTGTGGTGATTTTTATGGTACACCAAAAAGGACTGTTGGTGTAGAGGGATGGGTTAGCCGGGGTTCAGAAAACCCCGTTTATCTAAACTTCGACATGCCCGGCGGAACATGTAGAAGAGCGGAATAATCCTAATAATTTTAAAGATATAAAAGTTAGAAAAATTACAGTTAACAATGTTGGTATTAATAAATAGAACAATGCTTTTTATGATACTTTTAAGTTCATTAAACATAGAAGCTCAATGTGATTTAAAGGGATTTGAAATTGTGGAAAGTCCAGAACTTAGAAGTGTAGAGGATACGACTTTCTCCAAATTTGGTAGAGAAAATGAAATTGATAGTAATTCATATTATATAACGTTTTATAATTATCACCATTCTACCTTCTATAATATTATTAAATTAGAGCATGATAGCATGCGTATTTTTGAATACTATAAAAATCTGACTTATAATACTAAATGCATTCCTAACTCTTATACGGGCATTGAAAATATCAATACATTTTATCAAATTTCTAAACCTCATCTTTCTAATAAATATTGTAAGGTTATTACCGTTTATAAGGGCAGGCAAATAAAATCAAGATTGTTTTTTTATAATGTTGAATGGACCTTGGATGATGTTCCTCGATTCGTTGAAATAGAAAGCTTTATGCTCTTTTTTGATTATTTGAAAAAAGAGTATTATGCATTATAAAGGTAGTGTATCAAAGATAGGGTAGTGTTCACATTTGCGCTTTTTACTTTGGATTGGTATTTAAGTACCTGATAATTAGGCTAGTGGAAATTTGCTATAAAATTCTGTGGGCATGCATTTGGTTGATTGAATATTAATTAGGGTCTGTAATGGCTTCTAATGAGGTTGTTTGGCAACTAGTGTTCACATTTGCGCTTTTGTGTAATTGGTAAAAATCCTTACCACCCAAACGAATTTAAACAGGTGCATTAACGATTTTTAATTGGCCTGCATCGTACTTAGAATCAGCAAGTTAATTGATAGGAAAAATTTTGCCGCCTTTCTTGCTAGAGTAGAATTGGGATGGGATTTATATTAGTGCGCGGGTCATTGACCTAGAGCGTTCTTTATTGGATTACTGATTATTTTTTTTGTCTGAATCACGGATTAACGGATATTGAGTTAGAACAGATTCATCCCGCTGGTTTG
>DLGO01000133.1:0-4934 GCA_002482725.1 Bacteroidetes bacterium UBA7692
AACTTACGGCTGTACTTACTTACCACGTACTTCCAGGGAAATACGATTTTGAAGCCCTGGCTAAAGCCATAAAAGCAGGTGGAGGAAAAGCATCTATAAAAACCGTAAATGGAGCAATGCTGACATTTAGCATGAATGGAAGCAAGAATATAATTATAACAGATGAAAACGGCGGCATGGCCAACATAAGCGTATATGATGTGTATCAAAGCAATGGCGTGATACATTCTATAGATGCGATTGTAATGCCAAAAATGTAATAAAGATTTGGGTGTTTAGTTAGTTTAGGTAGAAAGAGGGAGGACAAATGTCCTCCCTTTTCTTTTTATAACATTTGATAACCACCTTTGCGAACAATAAAGTATTGCACAGGCTTGTACAGCCGTCAATAATTTCTATATTTGCACCGGGCGAGCCTTATACGACCAGCTCCTGTTGAACCCTCCAGGGAGGAAACTCAGCAAAGGTAGGCGGTTGTAGCGGTGCGATATGAGTAGCTTGCCCTTTTTTATACTTAAATAATCAGAGTATAAATACATTGATTTGCATTTTTCAAATAATGAATTTATATTCGCAGTCCAAAATAAAAACATAGCATGTTAATAGTAGATGCAAGAGAATCAGAAAGCATTGATAGAGCTTTAAAAAAGTACAAGAAAAAATTTGAAAAAGCAGGTCTTTTGCGTGAATTGCGCAGCCGTCAAGCTTTCATCAAACCAAGTATTATACGTCGTAGCGAAGTTCTAAGGGCTGCCTACAACGCTAAGGTTAGAAGAGAAATGCAAGGATAATTCCTTCGCTTTAATATACAAATTGACTCATTCTCGCAAGGAATGAGTTTTTTTGTTTGTACTATATCCAATACTCCTACCTGCTGTAGTGAATATCATGGCACGCAATAAGCGTTATACTCATGTACATTTGCTACATGAGTTCCGAAATTGCCTCATTTGTTAGATTTATCCAGTACGAAAAGAGGTTTTCACCTCATACCGTTTTATCGTACACCAACGATCTGGAGCAGTTTACAGCATATTTGGGCATAACCTCCACTCCTGTTACCGATGTCAAGCACTTCCATATACGAAGCTGGATGGTACAGTTAATGAAGGACAACAATACTCCACGCACGATCAACCGCAAAATTTCCGCCCTGAAATCCTTTTATAAGTTTCTGCTACGAAGCAATACGATATCCGAAAGCCCATTGGCTAAGGTTACAACCCCTAAAGTGTCTAAACGCCTGCCTGTATTTGTGGAGCAAAAAAATATAGATCAGCTACTTTCGGATATCACCTTTGAAGAAGGCTATGAAGGAATCAGGGACAAAACAATTATAGAACTTTTCTACGCCACAGGTATGCGCCGAAGCGAGTTGGTAAGCATACAAACAGCCGATGTAGATGTTTATAATAGCCAGATAAAGGTGTTGGGTAAAGGAAATAAACAGCGCATATTGCCAATAGCTCCTGCCTTGATGACTGGTTTGAAAAAATACCTTTCAGAAAGGCAAGATGCGTTTGAGGAAAACCTTAGCAACTCCTTATTTCTCAATAAAAAGGGGGGGGCACTAAAGGATTATGAAGCCTATGCCATAGTGAAGAAATACCTATCTATGGTTACCACCCTCGAGAAAAAGAGCCCTCATGTACTCCGTCATACATTTGCTACACACATGTTAAACGAAGGTGCCGATATAAACGCAGTCAAGGAACTGCTGGGCCATTCCAGCCTTGCTGCTACACAAGTATATACCCACAACACCATAGAGCGCCTTAAGAGTGTGCATAAGCAGGCGCATCCTCGCGGCTAATTCTTGCTACAACTTTTTCAATGGAACGTAAGGCTTGGCATATGAATAACGCCCAATTAACTCTGGCTTGTAATAACCATCCAATCCTAGTGTTGCTATAGCACCTGCCTTTTCAAGATTAAGAAAGCCATCAGGCGCCAATAAGGTTTCATCCACCCATACCCTTTCTACTGCGCCGACTACGAGAAAAGTCTTGTTATACATTATCCGGCTGATTTCTACAAAACGCATGGCTATCTGTATGGGACTACCCAATACAAAAGGCGCCGTTATCCCGTTATGGTACATAGGTTCAATTCCGGTTTCAATAAACTCGCTTTCACCACCGGCATATTTTGCACTTGTTTGGTGAGCCTTTTCTACCAACTGCTCATTCACCATATTTATCGAGTATTGCCCGGTAGCCCTTATATTTTCTATAGTATGCGAAGATGCTTCTATGGGACGGTTTATAAAACCGATCAAAGCCGGGTCTGCCCCCAGGTGCACCATATTCTGAAATATGGCCAGGTTCTCCTTTTTTTCCTTATCACAGGTGCCAATTAACTGCGCTGGCTTAAAACCACTCAGGCAACTGATAAAGTTTGCCCTGTAAAAGCGCTCCCAACTCTTAATATCCTCTGAATTAAACTGCTGCATAACATGAATAGCTAAACCACTACAATTATGCTAATATAATAGAACATCAGAGAACAAAGGCTCCCATCAAATATTACATCAATATTGTTAGCACGTCACCTACTTTTATAGGTCGCGACTGTATAAAATCATTTTCTTTTCTAAGCTTATCAATAGTTACTCCCTGATATGTTTGCGTAATGCTCCAAAGCGTATCACCAGGTTTTACCACGTGCTTTATACAATTACAACTTGCATCCACCGGGCTTGAATATTGTGGTGTTTTTACAGCTACGGTTTGTGTTACTTTGGTATTTATTTTCAAACTTTTTCCAACCGCCACATTATTACTGTTCAATCCATTCCATTTCCTGATATCCGCAACAGTACAGCGATACTTTTGTGCTAATGCGGAAAAGGTATCTCCTTTTTTAACTTTATAATATATTGTTTTATTGGTAGTTATAGTTTCGTATTTTACAGATGCCGCCCTTCTCAACTGAATAGAATCACCCATCTCTTCTCTATCGCCCTGTATACCGTCTTCTTCATTAGCTTCAGCTTGCCTATCTTCTATCACAGCAGGTTTCATTGGTTGTCCGTTGCTCTTAGCCACAGCATTCATTCTCTGCAACGCTATCTCCTCCTGAGTTGGCACTACCAGTATTTTTATTTTTTGACCATATTTAAGTGTGCTACTCTTTAGGTGGTTCCATTTCTTGATTTCTGCAGCAGAACACGAGTACCTTGTAGCTACTTTATTGATATTATCAGATTTACCCACCTTGTGCCAAATATAACGGGGCGCAAGTGTTACAGGAGCCACTACATCTATCGCAGCCAATGCAGGATCATTCATTATTTCTACCTTATAATTTTCGAAAGCAGAGAAATAATTTACAGGTAATGTAAGTGGATATCCTGTGGGTGTAACAGGTATAATACCTATTTTTAGAGATGGATTCAAAAACGCCAGTTCATCTTTTGCAATATTCAGCACGTTTGAAATATGATCAAGTGACACGCGTCCCTTTACCAAAATAGTATCAGTAGCGTATAATTCCCTTTTAGGCATTGCAGATACGATTTTATAATCATCTGCATAGCTCATAGCATACACTACGGCTATGAAAGTAGGTACGTAACTACGTGTTTCAGCCGGCAGATATGGCGATATTGTCCAAAAATTCTTAGAACCACCACTTCTTGCTATCGCTTTATTTACATTTCCAGGACCACAGTTATATGCGGCGATGGCCAGATGCCAGTCTCCATATATTCCATAAAGCATTTTCAAGTAGGTTGCTGCTGCTTCTGTACTTTTCAATGGATCCCGACGCTCATCTACATAAGAGTTTATCTCCAGGCCCAGTTGCCTGGCTGTGCCGTGCATTATTTGCCACAATCCGGTAGCTCCTGCCCATGATACTGCCTGTGGATTAAAGGCGGACTCTACAATAGGAAGGTACTTTAATTCATCGGGCATTCCTTTCCTGTCAAGCACCTGCTCAAACATCGGAAAGTATATTTGTGCATTGGCAAGCATACGGGTCATCATTGCCCTGCGCTTATATACAAACAGATTGATAAAGCCCTTCACCTCCTTTGAATAAGTAAGCGGAATAAGAGATGGGATAGCTTGCATGCGGGCTACAAGCTCTTCATCAGAGTATTTTGATAATTGCTCCGGAGTATAAGAGATACATTTATTAAGTGCCTCGTCTGTACCATACACCTTATCACGGGTAAAGGAAGTATAAAACATACTATCCATGCGGGATACAACAGGATCGATATCACATTTTGTGTCTGTCGTTTGCATAGCGCTCAAGCCGCCAATGCCATAAAAAGAAACTACTGCCGAAACAATAGCACATTTGAATAACTTCATTTTGCTATGGTTTAATCCTCAAATATAAGCAGCACAACGCTTTTAACCATGGGCTACTTTGTCAGTGTTAATAATTTTTAACCTCATAATGGTCAAATACGTTGATATCCCTGCTTTTGCAATTTTTCAACACAAGCAACCAAACTTTGTCAATAAAATTGGCCGAACTCACTACATTTTACTCTTATCTGCTTTTATCAACAGATTATTGCTATAAATATTTTAAAAACATAAACGCTCTTTGCATACTTAAACTTAATTTGCATCAAAACATTAAGATTGAATAGTTTCTTACAAAAATTGTCAAAGAATCCGCCGGTACTGCTGAGATTGCTTTTTTCATTGGTATTTTTAACCATAGGTATAGTAATATTAACCATACCCTCAGTTACCAATGGATTGTCTACGGATTACAGAAGGCTCGGAGGCATTTTTATGGTTGTTTATGGGTCCTATCGCTTTTTCACCTTTTACATGGAGTATAAAAAACTTGACAATGAATAGTGCTATTTTAAGTTGCCATTTAATCATTATAAAAATCTTCCTTTTTTGAAAGAGCCCTATATATATTTTTTATTTATCCTCCTATTTTTTACAATATTGAGTCCAGGT
>DLGO01000133.1:4954-27631 GCA_002482725.1 Bacteroidetes bacterium UBA7692
TCAGGCTGTAAAAGTACAGCAGGTGGTGTGAAAAATGGTACTGATGCATATAACAGGAAACTGTACAACGATGCAACCGAATTACTTATAAAGGAATTCGGTGTTGAAAAGAATGATTTGATAAAACAGCAAAAAGCAATGCTTATTGCTGATGCTTTCAAACGGAATAATAAACCTTCACAAGCTGAACAATGGTATAAAACAGCTGCTGAGATAAATGGCACAACAAATGCTGAAGCATTTTTCCGCCGTGGACAAATGCAGAAAATGCTTGAGCAATATGATAGTGCAATAGTATCTTTTACCAAAAGCGACAAACTGGGAGGAGGGTTTCCTACCCGCAAAGAGATACGAATAAGCCGCGAGGCTATAGATTGGAAGAAAGCCTTTACCCGCTATAATGTGATCAACCTGGAGCAGTTAAACACAGCTGCTTCTGATTTTGCAACTACCCTACAACCCGGTAAATTGATTTTCACATCATCCCGAAATGATGCCACTGGTGAGTCTCGGAATGGATGGACCGGTGAAAAATTTGGCGACCTGTACATTGCCGAAAGGAGTGGAAGAAATTTTTCAAACATCCGTGGCTTCAGCCCTCAGATAAATAGCAATGCTTATGAAGGTACTGCTACGTTTAGTACCGATGGAAAAGAACTCTACTTTACCCGATGCGGAAGCAACTCTAAAGCCAATGATTTCTGCCATATTTATTACTCTACCTTTGATGGTACAGTATGGAGTGCCCCTGTAAAAGTAGAGCTATTTCCAGATACAATTAATGTAGGACACCCTTGCTTATCCAAAGACGGAAAATTGCTGGTGGTATCAGCACAACCGGAAAACAGTTTTGGCGGAAAAGACATTTATTATTTCTCCAAATCTGATACAGGGTGGAGCAGACCGGTGAACGCCAGTTCTAATGTAAATACTACGGGCGATGATATGTATCCATGGTTAGACGAAAAGAACAACTTATACTTTGCATCCAATGGGTGGCCTGGTATGGGCGGCCTAGATATATTCAAGGCTACGCGTCTGAAAACAGGATGGAAAGATGCCACCAATCTACGATCACCAATCAATTCAGGTGCAGATGATTTTGCATTCATCAAAGAAAAAAGTAAACCCATAGACGATAATGATACAATATTGAGTACCGGTTACTTTTCTTCATCCCGCGATGGAGGAAAAGGCAATGATGATATATACAGGTATGAAGAAAGATGGATCAACCTATATCGCCTTCAGGGAAAAGTATTTGCTAAAATATATGAGGACACAACTAACCATGAAAGCAAAGTGCTGGGTATACAACCGCTGCGTCGCACTACCTGCGATTTGAAAGACTCCAGAGGCAATATCCTTGGCAGCATAGGCTCCGATAGTCTGGGCCGTTTCCAATTCGACCTTTCATCAGAAAATGACTATGTGGTTAGTGCTATCAAAAATGGGTATTTCAGCAGCAGCAAAAGCATTACAACACGTAACCTGAAAAACAGGGATACGCTTATCGTCACCATTTATACCGAACTGGAACTAGATAGGATTTTCACCTCAAAAGAGATAGTGATACCAAATATATATTATGACTACGATAAGGCATCCCTTCGCCCGGAATCTATTTTGGTATTGGACTCCCTTATTTCATTCTTCAACAGTAATCCCGGTATTAATATAGAAATAGGCTCGCATACCGATAGCCGTGGTAGCGATGAATATAATTTGAAACTATCCCAAGCCAGAGCAGAAAGTGTTGTAAACTACCTCACTCAAAAATCAATCGCCCGTGAACGATTACAGGCAAAAGGCTACGGAGAAACCAGACCGGTAAATAACTGCGTTAATAATATACCATGCACCGAAGATGAGCATATGAAAAACAGGCGCACAACATTCAGGGTGGTTAGTTCTAA
Source organism: Bacteroidetes bacterium UBA7692 (assembly GCA_002482725.1). Lineage (GTDB taxonomy): Bacteria > Bacteroidota > Bacteroidia > Chitinophagales > LD1 > UBA7692. Next base: position 6,871 of record DLGO01000133.1, read on the forward strand.
ATTTATATTGGAATCAATTGAGCCTGTTCAGATAAAAACAGAACCAAAACCAGAGGATGAATTAGAAGAGGAAGATGGAGGCAAACAATGATTACTTTGTCTGTTCTTGTTCCTGCAATTGTATAAGTGCAAATATGGAGTAGTTCACTATATCCTGATAGCCGGCATCTATACCTTCACTTATCAAAGTTTTCCCTTGGTTATCTTCAATCTGCTTTATACGAAGAAGCTTCATTAATATCAGGTCTGTAAAAGAGCTAATGCGCATATCTCTCCAAGCCTCTCCATAGTCGTGGTTTTTTGCCATCATTAAAGCTTTTATCTCTTTGGCATGCTTATCAAATAGTGCCAGAGCCTCGGACTCAGTAAGGTCCAGGCTACTATCCTTGCTCAGTTCCATTTGAATCAAACCAATTATGGCATAGTTTACAAGACCTATAAACTCAGGATGCACCCCTTCATTTACCATTATGGTATCACTTTCCTCTATAGTTTGTATGCGCTGCGCTTTTATAAAAAGCTGATCCGTAAGGCTTTTTGGCCTAAGCACACGCCATGAAGTACCATAATCCTTGGTCTTCTTTTCAAAGATTGCCCGGCAACTTGCAATCTGCTCATCGAATTGTGCGGAAGTATTACTCATCTGAACTTCAAAAATAACCTATTGTTGAATTTTGTTTCTGAAATTTGCTAACCAATATTCCACGTCTTTGCACAAATTAAATTTCAGATGAACCATATAAATTGTAAAGGAAAGCTGTTGTCACTTGATACACCGCAGGTAATGGCAATACTAAACGTAACCCGCGATTCGTTTTATGATGGCGGCAAATATCTTCATCTAACTGAAAAAGAATTATTGAATAAGGTTGAATCTATGCTCGGATATGGAGCTGCGATCATAGATATAGGAGGCATGAGTTCCCGCCCGGGTGCAGAATTAATAGATAAAAGCGAGGAACTAAAAAGAGTACTGCCGGTCGTAAAATGCATTATGAAGCAATTTCCCAATTGCATTATATCTGTGGATACGCTACATGCCGACATTGCAGAGCAATGCATCATAGAAGGAGCATCAATAATAAACGATATATCTGCAGGTCTTTACGACCCAAATATGATACCTACTGTAGGCAGATTACAGATTCCTTATATCATGATGCACATGCAGGGTCTACCCAATATCATGCAGCAAAATCCGCAATATGAAAATGTAGTAAAAGAGGTATTGGCTTTCTTTGCTAATAGGTTAGCGGTTTGCAGCCAATATGCCATAAAAGATGTGATACTAGACGTTGGTTTTGGTTTTGGGAAAACAGTAGCGCACAATTATTCCTTGCTCAAAAACATGGGAACTTTCAGATCAATAACCGGGAAACCCCTATTGGCAGGAATTTCCAGGAAATCCATGATATGCAAAGTATTAAATGTCAATCCATTGGATGCCCTAAATGGCACTACAGCGGCACACATTCTTGCCTTGCAAAACGGGGCTTCTATTCTACGCGTTCATGATGTAAAGGAAGCGATAGAATCTATCAAGATACATAACGCATACAAAGTGGCTTAAAACACCTCAGAAGAGTCTCTGTATGTATAGCTCGCAGATATTATACCACCAGCTCTTGGTGCATCTACAACCGTTGTTCTTTTCTTTCTTACAATAGTAATAGGATAAACTCCCACTCCAAGCGACGTTAGCTCAGCACTAGTGAAAACAAAGGAAGAATCACCAACGATAGAGGTTGATTTTGTTAGGCTGCCTAATGTAGCTGTAACCATTTCACCGGTTAAAACTTTTGTTCCAACCCAGAACATTGTATTATCTACTGACTTATCTAAAAAACCAAAACTTCCGCCCTTATTTATAGAGCCTGGCAAAATAACATTGTTATTAAACTTTACCGATGCAACGTCAGTGTATAAAAAATTAACAGAAGACTTTACGCCATTATAGGAAATAAAATAATTATTCTTAGCCTCAGAAAAAGACATATTAGCGTTACTCGCTTTCACGGTACTACCGCTTTGCAGCCTTATTTTAGTTCCGGCAGAATCATTTTCCGAAAAAGTAGCCTCCGCAATAGTTTTATTAGTTTTAGTATCGAAGTTCAACTCATAATAGTTAAAAATCGTTTCGCGATAAAAATTTTGAGAACTGCTATCCTTTGCACAAGAAGAAATTGACAAAACGGTACCAATAACAACAACAAATGCGTAAAAATTTCTCATAACCTAAACAGTTTTTACAAATTAATAAAGCGGCTAACTGATCAATAGTTTGCCGGATCATTTACAAATGTGGTAAAAATTGTAGTTCCATAATTTCTAGTTTTCCAAAAATGTGGATGACTTTCAAAATTGTGTTTAGGATTGTGTTCCATTATGAACCAGCCCTTACCATCTATCAGGTTATGTTCAAATATCTTATCCGGTATGGTGGCCAATGTAGGAAGAGGATAAGGAGGCCCTGCAAAGATGAAATCATACTTGCGATAAGCATTTTCTATAAATGTAAAAACATCGCCCTGTATTACATTGTGGCCTTGTAATTTTAAGGTAGCAGAAGTTTTCCTTATAAAATCAACGCATTGCTTGTGCATTTCTACAGTAGTGATATCCGTGCATCCTCTCGAAGCAAATTCAAAGCTTATTCCCCCCGTTCCACCAAAAAGGTCCAGCATCACAATATTCTCGTAGTTAAAATAATTGTTGATAACATTAAACAGACCCTCTTTGGCGAAGTCAGTAGTTGGCCTGGTAGGGTCCAGATGTGGAGGATTTAGCCTGTATCCTTTATGATTTCCTGATATAATTCTCATGTTATAATAAATATGTCTCTATGTGCAGATGCTCCGGCATCACCTGCAATGCGTTAGAAAAATGTATTCCATCAGGTTTCTGAGCAAATGATATTTGCCGGAAGTACCTAAACACCAAATCATATATCCTGGATGGTTTTTGAATACTGCCAAAAAACACCAGTTCAGTATTATTCCTGTCAACTTTCAGCTCATCTGAAGATAGCAATAAATAGTAGAGACAATCTTCCGCTGTAATGAAATTATAGCTGTTAGTTATCTTCAATTCACCATCTACCATATAAGTTACAGTAATCACATTATTCTCAATATGAGCCAGTAGCTTACCACTATGTAGTGCTGATAACTTCAGGTGAACAGCCCTTAAATTATGAACAATATAACTTGCTGAAAAGGAATCCAAAACCTTGGTAAGTCCCGGAATAGCGTTGCTACAAAGTACTACACCCAACTGTTCGTTCAAATGCCCGGAAATCCCTTCCGCTGCGCGATAAAACTGCACCGGGATAATTTCTGTCACAGCGGTTAATCCAATGGTAATATCCTTACTAAACTTTCTTAAGTAATCATCCTTATCCACTATCATGGACAACGCCTCAGTAATATTACTGGCATCTAGCTTCTGCTGAAAGCTATACTCAGCAAAAAAAATAACCTGATTAAAGGCCAGCAACTCTGCAAAATACCTGATACTGTACTCGGAAATGCTCAGACGCAACTTAACATCCGCTGCTTGCGCACCTGAAGGGATTTCACCAATAGAAGAAACAGTATATTTTAAAGCAAAACTCACGTTGCAAATAAAACATTTTTTGTAGCGGTATGCTTACTTTTCTTATTGAACATAAGAACGAAGCATCCATGCCATTTTTTCATGCTGCTCCATAAGCCCTGTCACGAAATCGCTGTTGCCCAAGTCTTTGTTCTTTTCCGCAAAGGTTGAGATAGCTTCTCGCAATACACGTATCATCTGCTCATGATCATCAAGCAGATTCTGCAACATTACTTTAGCCGTAAGCGACTGCTCTTTGGTTTCAGTTAATCTTGCCAATTTCAGTATATCTTTCAAAGAGCCGACTGCATTGTGATTTAGCATCCTTACTCTTTCTGCAATTTCATCTATTGATTCGTCTATAATGCTGTATTGCTCTTCAAAGAACTTATGCAATTCCTGAAAACTTGGACCAACTACATTCCAGTGATAATTCCGGGTTTTAGTATATAATATATATTCATCTGCGAGTATCGTGTTCAGTAGTAGAGCACTGGCTTGTCTATTCTTATCGCTTATCCCTATTTCCGCTTTCATTTTGTTATGTATTTAGTTTAATAGTAGACGACTAAGTTAACAGAATATGCTATAAAACTATCGTCTTTACTGCCAAAATATCACATACTTTGCCCTTGTTATAAAAATGAACTTAGAAAATGAACTGTACAATAATTACCATAGGTGACGAACTGCTGATAGGCCAAACCATAGATACTAATTCTGCATGGATTGGCCAGGAGCTAAACAAAATGGGAATCCGTATCCTCCAGCGCCTGGCAATAGGTGATGATGAGGCTCAGATTAAAAACGCATTGTCCAATTCAGCTAAAGTATCTTCTCTAATTATTCTTACCGGCGGGTTGGGACCAACCAAAGATGATATAACAAAGAAAACCATTGCAGAATATTTTGGTGTAGGGTTCACCTTTTATGAAGAGGTATGGCAAAAGATGATTACGATATTTGAAAAGCGTGGTAAAGATGTGCTGGAAATGAACCGAGGTCAGGCCATGTTGCCATCCAACGCTACCATGTTGCCCAACAAGCGCGGTACAGCACAGGGCATGTGGTTCGATGAAGGTGATGTCGTGTATATCTCTCTACCGGGTGTACCTCATGAAATGAAACACCTGATGGAGACGCATGTATTCTCCAAACTTAAAGAGCGCTTTGTATTAAGTAAGATAATCCATACTACCATTATGACTGCAGGTGGTGGAGAATCAACCATAGCCTCATTGCTCAGCAACTTTGAAGCCTCCCTCCCACCCTATATGAAATTGGCCTATCTACCCGAACTCGGAGTAGTTAAGTTAAGGCTAAGTGCCTATGGAGATGCCTCGGAAGAAGAAATGTTACAAAAGAAAAATGAGTTAGTGTCTACCTTGCCCCAATATGTGTATGCAGATACTGAAATAAAACTGGAGGAATATTTGGCCAATAAATTGAAAGCTAAAAAGCATACACTCGCATTAGCTGAAAGCTGCACCGGTGGTTATGTTGCGCATCTGCTTACGTCAATAGCCGGCAGCAGCGAATTTTTCCATGGTGGGGTTGTCAGTTATTCGTACGATATGAAGATGCAAATACTTGGAGTTAAACAGGACACTCTGACCCACTATGGCGCAGTAAGCGAGGAATGTGTAATAGAAATGGTAAAGGGCATTTTAGAACAAAGCAAAGCTACCTATGGTATAGCTATATCAGGTATAGCAGGGCCAGGTGGTGCTACACCAGACAAGCCCGTAGGTACGGTTTACATAGCAGTCGCAGACAAAGATAATGTTGAAGTTAAGCGCTTTGAATTTTTCCCTTCCAGAGCAGAGAACATCAAGATATTCTCTAACGCTGCACTAAACATGCTTCGCCTGTTTATTGACAAATCTGATAAGTATTCAGCTTAAATTTCGCCCTCAAATACCTTTTCCGCAGGACCTATTAGATAAATATTCGTAAACTTCTCGTTTGACACCCCAAACGTAACCCTAAGCTTCCCTCCTTTCACATCCACCTTTATGTTATTGTACTGCCCACCGGTCTGCATATAGTGCGCTATACTTGCAGCCACTACACCTGTGCCACAGCTGTAGGTTTCATCCTCTACACCACGTTCATAGGTTCTCACAATCAAATGATCCCCATCCAGTGGTTGAGCGAAATTTACATTAATGCCATCATGCTCATAAGTACTATTGTAGCGTATTTCTTTAGCCGGATCCATTATTTCCATCTCCTTTACGCCCTTTGCAAATATTACGTAATGAGGAGAGCCTGTATTTAGTACATAGTCAGACTTGTTTTTCCATACCTCATCCACATCTTTCATTTTTAGATGAATGACGCCATCCTGAATAATACCCTCATGAGGACCGTCTACTGCCAGGAAACTACATCGGTTCTTGATTAGTCCCAGATCATGCGCAAACCTTATAATACAGCGGCCTCCGTTACCACACATGCTGCTTTCACTGCCATCGCTGTTGTAGTATATCATTTCAAAGTCATATCCTTCTTTGCTGCGTAGCAATATCAACCCATCCCCTCCTATTCCAAACCTTCTGTCACATAGTTTGTTGACCAATGTTGTATCGTTCCGGTCAAAGGTTTCGTCACGATCATCTATCATGATAAAATCATTACCTGTCCCTTGATATTTATAGAATTTCACAATTGTTAATTTTTGATGTTAAAACAGGTTAAGCCCTACGTTTTTAAGAAGCAGTATTCGTTCAAAACATTAGTAATTTGCAATACCAATTTTAAGCAAAAATAAAATTTTAAGCATCATGGACTTCAAACGTTTTAGTGGAACATTTTTAGTATCTGCTTTTAGTGCAATAACTGCTGTTGGCTCTTATCATTATTTTTTGGCTCCAAAGCAAACTATTCAGGTTGTCGAAAATACTCCTGCGCGCTATGCAGCCTATTCAGCTGCAGGTAAGGATGCAGTCCAGCCCATAGATATGCGCTATGCGGCATCGGCAGCTACACCTACAGTAGTGCATATAAAATCTACCTACAAAGCTCAAAAACTAAGTAAGAAGGATGGCGACCAGGCAATGAAAGACCTGTTTGGAGATGAATTTTACCATTACTTCCAGGGACCAAATCCGTATAGAAGTCAAGCGCAGGTAGCAACAGGCTCAGGGGTTATTGTCAGCGAAGATGGTTATATAGTAACGAATAACCACGTAGTAGAAAATGCTGATGAAATTGAGGTTGCGCTCCATAACAATAAGACATATAAAGCCAAACTAATTGGCAAAGATGAAGACACGGACCTGGCGCTCATAAAAATTGAAGGCATGCACTTTCCGGCTGCCTCTTTCTCAAATTCAGACTCATTGATGATAGGGGAATGGGTAATGGCAGTTGGAAATCCTTTTAATCTTTCCAGTACGGTAACCGCAGGTATAGTTTCGGCAAAAGGCAGAAACATCAATATACTCGGCAAAGAAAACGGAACTGGTTCCAGCACCGCCATTGAATCATTTATACAAACGGATGCGGCAGTGAATCCAGGTAACAGTGGCGGGGCATTGGTTAATGTAAATGGTGAACTGGTGGGAATCAATACAGCAATTGCCTCCCCTACAGGCACCTTCGCTGGTTATTCATTTGCAGTACCTTCAAACATTGTAAAAAAAGTAATTTTTGACCTTCAAAAATTCGGGATTACACAGCGTGGATTTCTGGGGGTACAGATAAGGGCTGTAGATGATGAAATAGCAAATAACGTAGGATTGGAAAAACCGGCAGGGGTATATGTAGAAACAATAAATCCAGGAAGTGCAGGTGAAACTGCAGGGCTAAAACAAAAAGACATAGTAACTAAAATCAACGGCATATCTGTTAATAGCGCACCTGAGCTGCAAGAGCAAGTAGCACGCTACCGCCCTGGCGATAAAATTTCTGTAGAATACCTGCGTGATGGTAAATTGACAACTACATCTGTCATTTTAAAAAACAAGTATAATACTACATCAAACATAGATAGTAACAGGGATGTGCTTGGCATATTGGGAATAGAAATACAAGAGCTTACGGCTAAGGAAAAATCCCAGCTTGGAATCAATAGCGGAGTAAAGGTGCTGGATCTTAATGAAGGGAAACTAAGCGAGTTTACTGACATCAAAAAAGGATTTATTATTACCCAGATAGATGACCAAAACATTAATAGCGTAGATGATTTCACAAACGCTATAAAGGGGAAAAACGGTAAAATACTATTGGAAGGCATTTACCCTAACAAACCAATGAGCTACTTATACGCTTTCAAAATGTAATTGAAATCATAGAGAATAATAAAAAAGGACAGATAAATATCTGTCCTTTTTTATTAGGTACTGTTATTGCTTCATTAATTTTATAACAACAGACTCATTCTGAACTGTAATATGAGCAAAATAAATACCTGCAGGGTCATCGCTCAGATCTATACTCCACCAATTAGCGTCTCCATTCCATCCATAAATCTTACGACCAAGGTTATCTGACACTTCTATTGATTGGATAAGGATATTAGAACTAGTTGTTCTTACATTGAAAAATCCATGGGAAGGATTAGGAACCACATCTAATTTCCATTGTGCCATACCTTTTAAGCCTGTAGTGGTTAATTCTACATTACCTACAGTACCACCTGAGATTGCTGTGCAGCCATTACCATCCGTTATGGTAACATCATATCCACCTTGCGGTAATCCTATAGCTGTTTCAGTAGTTTGGCTGGTAGCGTCGTTCCATATATAGGTAAAGGGCACCTGGCCTCCGCTTATTGATGCAGTTACTGATCCTGATGCAGAAAAATTAGTATCACTAACAGCAGTAACGCTAGCTACTGGCAAAGAATAAATCTGAATGAATAAATTCCTGGTAATTGAATCTAATCCATATTGATTTTTGGCTATCAATGTCACATCGTAAAAACCTGGTTGTGAATAGGTAATTAATGGATTTGCAACATTTGATGAAGCAGGGCTACCTCCTGGGAAATACCAGACAAAAGAATCGGCCTGGCAAGATGCCAGTTGGGTAAACTGAATGGACAGTCCAGGACAGCCTTTTACCTTATCACTTTCAAAATTTGCAATTACCGCATTAGTAGTCACAAAATTCTGTTTTACCAGTGTATCATTTCCCGCTTCGTTGGTAGCAACCAACTGTACTGTATACGTCCCTGCTGCACCTAGAACTATTTTTGGGTTCTTACCTGTGGCTATTGAGTTTACGGGGCCTGTAACTGTCCAGGCAAGGGAATCGGGGTCATAAAGAGATAGGTCATTCAATGTAATCGTGTCCCCAACACATAATTGAGTATTATTCACTGAGAAATTGGCTTTAGGCTTTACTTGCGCAATAGTAGTTGAATCCTTAACCTGAAAAAGATCGATTCCAGCCTCTACCAAATGCCCGACAGAGCTATCGAAAGTTCTTACTATCAGCTTCATATTGTTTGAAACTGTAATGAAATTTTTAACTTGGTAGCTCCTGAACAACCATTGACTGTTACCTGCCGTTGCAACCGAAACTCTTTCCAAAACCACAGATTGAGTACCATTGGTAAGAGATATAATGAGTGAATCATCAGGCGTTCCAGTTCCTCCATCATTCATAAACCAACGGAAATAGGACAAGACCGGATTAGTATAGGTAGAAAGGTCCATAACAGGAGATGTAAGTGTGGTATTTCCAAGAGTGTTTGTTGGACCATCAACATCATCAGTACCTGCCTGTCCACCATTATTTCCTGTTACATAAGCCTGATCGCCAAAATCGCCAGACACATCACTTCCCGGATTACACTGAATGGTTACATTATTAGCATTACTGAAAGTAGTGCCCACAGGAGCCCCCTTAATCCATTTTCCTGAAGTGGCATTCCCTGCTTCAGTCCAGTTATAATTGAAGAGAAAATCATCATAATATCCTTTAACAATAAAAACACTTACTGAAGGTGCTCCCTGATTCAATTGTTGCGCAGTAAGTGACCCTGTAACAAATCCCCACTTTCCTGCATAAATATCATAATCATCTTCCTGAAGGTTAGCTACAGTAAAATTCCCATTGGCATCGGTTACCACATTATAGTTTGTGCCGCCATCCAAAAATACAGTTGCGCCAGGTACACCTAAGTTAGTAGCTGCATCTACGACCTTACCTGAATAAGAAAAAGTAGATGGGATAATACAAGCATTTGAGGATGTAAGAGATAAACGACGTGCAGCAGCAGCGAGAACAGTAACCATTCTTGTCTTTTGATCTGCAGTAAAAATATTCATACAAGCATCGTTTGTATAATCCATATAATTCTGCACCATATCATTAGGGTCAGGTGCAGGGTCAACGCAACTATTTGTGGTAGGGCAACCGTAATTGGCAGCATCACTTTTAGGTGTATCATTGCAATAGTCAGTTGCATTGCAATTGCTGCCATCACCCCATATATGGCGCAAGCCCAACCAATGACCTATTTCATGGGTTGTAGTTCTTCCTTTGTTATAAGTGGCATCCAGGGTTCCCACCCTTCCAAATGCATTGTACCTGATAACCACGCCATCAGTACTGGCCCCTCCATTGTTAGTGCCAATACCTGTTAGTGACGAATTGGGAAACTGCGCATACCCTAAAATACTAGAACCTGAGCCAAAATTTACCGTCCAGATATTACAATAGCGAGTAGGATCCCAATAAGTCTGTGGCTTTAAGGTGCTTTCAATTGTATTCTCTGACCATGAAGCCTGAGACATATTTCTACGGTCAATACCAGGTTCAGCAAGTATGTTCCCATTCGGATCAACTAAAGCCGCACAAAACTCTATTTCACAATCTGCTCCTGCCGGATTGGTATTAAAGCCAGCGGTATTAGCCTTTCTGCGATAGTCCTCGTTCAGCACATCAATCTGGGAGTTTATCTGTGCCTGAGATAAATTTTCATTTTGCCCTACTGCATCACCATTGTGAATTACGTGTACTATAACAGGTATGGTCAATACAGCCCTGCTACCCTTATTAGGATTTGCATTGTGTTGAGCAATTTTTGCCTGTAACCAATTTTCAAAATCAGTTAAAGATTCGGTAGAATAAGAAGCCCTTCTGGCTGCATCTACTTCCATAGTAGCACATTTACGCGGAGTTTGGCCTATAGAATTAGAGATTATAGATAACGCAAAGGCTATTGATAAAATACGTTTCAAGAGAGATGATTTATTGAAATGAATATTAATACCGTTTCCGGATAACGCGAGCGAAGATATAGGTTGTTTATTGCTAAAAAACAACCTCCTTAAATTTCAAATAAGATGTTAATCCAAACGCTTCAATAGCTAATAACCAGCCTGTAAATGAGACGTATCGCATGCTATTTCTATATCTGCCGATCCATCTTCCATCAGATTTACTTTATACAAGCATAAATTTACGTGATTGAAAAGCTCCATATCTGATAGGGGCCTGCCCGTAAGCGTACACATAAATGCACGGATAAACCTACCGTGAGTAGCAATCAGTATCTTGGAGTCGCTCGTTTGGTTCAAAAACTCAAGGAACCTAAGCTGCCTTTGTTGCAAATCATAAGGACTTTCACCGCCCTCATACCTGGCATGGTTGTTCCCATTTCTCCATTCCTTTAATAAATTTTGGAAAGTGTCGCTTGTATCCAATATGTGATTGGTGCCTTCCATTTCTCCCCAACTTATTTCATCAAGGTCACTTATACTTTCATGAGGAATACCCAACTCTACAAATGAATGTATGGTTTGCTGCGCCCTGATAAGTGAGGAGGAGTATAGCTTATCGAAAGAATGATCCTTATAAGCATTAAAAAACATGGCAGCTTGCTGCATTCCTTTTTCATTTAAGGATAGGTTTACACCTTTGCCCTGAACAATTCCCTTAGCATTATGGTCTGTTTGCCCATGCCTTATGATGTATAATTCTTTCTTTATCACGTGGCAATATTGTGCAAGTTTTTCAATATTTCAAGAGAAATGATGTTTTAAACCCTACTTTCGGCATTAGTATAAATAGCAAAGCCAAAGCAGCCGTGAAAAAAGAAGAAAAAGGTTTGGATACATATCTGCTACAATCCGTATTCCATCATTGCAGTAAAAACAACCTTCCCTTTGCCGCATACAGAATTCCCGGACAGGATGCGATACACATAGTACATCAACATCAGTCTGCACTTTTTCCGTTAGAATCAATTAACGATATTAAAGATTTATCTGGTTTTCTGCTCCACCCATTTACTATAAATAGTAAATATCAGGCTTACTTAATAAAACCTGATGTTGTTTTATCCATTCCTCAGAATCAGATCCTAATTAATAATAACGAGCGCTTCGATTCTTCCAGACTAAGACACAGAGATGTAAAAGCTTTTAGCAAAGACGATTTTGAAGAATACATTAACAGCGCAAAAAGGGAAATGGGTAATGGCTCATTTGAAAAAATAGTAGCAGCCAGATGCTTAAAACAAGAACCCACAAAAGATTTCGACCCAATTATTGTATTTATAAATGCTTGCACCACCTATCCGCATACTTTCGCTTCATTAGTGAGTACCGCAGAAACAGGTATATGGATAGGAGCCTCACCGGAAATTCTATTGAATTTTGCAGATAGTACATTTACCACCTATTCATTAGCCGGCACCAAAGCTACAGATACAAGAAAAGACCTGGAGCACTGGGGCAAAAAAGAGCAACAAGAACAGAAAATCGTTAGCCAGTTTATAGAAAAAGAATTAAAAAGCTTCCCGGAAATAGTACTCTCAATAAATGGACCGGAAACCACAGAAGCCGGTAACATCATGCATTTAAGGACAACCTTTTGCATAAACAACTTATCAAAGGACCATTGGCCCGAACTGGTAGCAAAACTTCACCCAACCCCAGCAGTATGCGGAATGCCAAAGCAAGCCGCCTTAGGATTTATATTGGCACATGAAAACCATACAAGAGCATATTACAGCGGGTTTCTGGGTCCGGTCAATATTAATAAGCAGATAAACTTATATGTAAACCTACGCTGCATGGAAGTACAGCAGGACCAACTTCTGGTACATGTAGGCTGTGGCATAACTCCGGAATCGGAAGCGCAGGCAGAATGGGATGAAACCATACTAAAATCTAAAACCATGCTAAAGCTATTGGACAATAGCACACTCTGAAAAATGAAAAACTCCCGTACAAGCCGGGAGTTCTCTTTCATAGGTATATGTTTGTGTAATTTATTTCTACGTTAAGAAGTGGTGTAAAAACTCCCGCACTAAGACGGGAGTTTTCTTTCATAGGTATATCTTTATTTAAATTACTATCTGTTTATTACCAATCGCTGATTGAATTTGCCATCACCATGGCTTGCGACCAAATTGTACACGCCTGCCCTCAGATCTTGCATTTCCAGATTCATACTATAAGCTCCAGAAGCATCATTGTATTCAAAGTCTTTCACTTTTCTTCCCATCAGGTCATATACCATAATGTTTAGCGGTTGCCCCTCCTCTACCAGGTGAAAATCCAAAGTTACATTTCCATTACTGGGATTGGGATATGCACGAGATTCCAGTTCAGCTACCTCCTCAGGCTTATCTGTATTTATCTCTTGTTCTGTTTTATATGCCTTATCACTTATTGTTGTGTTCAGAGTATAGCACTGGCGGCTTTCGTAAGCACCTTTGTATCCATACACTTTTACATAATACTTACCTACCGGAGCATTGTTATACCTTATAAGTTCATCATTGGTTTCAGCTTTTCTACTGCGTGCCACTCTTATGCCTTGCTCATCATATAAATCTATATCAAAGTCGCTGGTTAAACCTCCAAGTTCAATTCTTACATTCCTTTTGTCAGCACTATTTTCAAATACATACCAATCTATATCGCCTTTATCTAAGGTTGTTCTCAATTGCTCATCCAACATTATCAATTCGGCAAATGGGCGGCTATTATTGCCAACCACTTCTCCGGTACATGACTGGTCCAAAGGCGTCTGTATTGTTTTAACTGCCTGCAAGGAGTTATCAATAATACCTCCGCAAGTTGGCTTAACATATATACCAAACTTTCTACCTGCATACAGATTTTCGAACAATGCCTGACCGGAAGTAGATACCTGGGTGAATCTTGTTCCTGTTTCCACATCTTTTAATTCTACCGTGTACTCTTTATCACCAATTGCGCCCCATTCCACGCGTACCGAAGAGTGGCTAATTGCTGTAGCGCTAAATACTTTTAAATCCGCACAAGCATCCGATTGCCTCAATCCCTGCGAATTTGTGATTGAATAACGCGCTCCACCCTCTTCGAACAATGCCTGCATACGAGCTGCCTGTCCTTTAGAAAACATGTTCATGGCTTCATCATTGGTATAATCCATATAGTTCATAAACATATCGCTTGTACTACTACAGGAAATCTGAGGAAAAGCTGGCTTACCATAATGTTCTTTTGCCTGATTAGGAGTATCCTCTACATAGTCTGTTCCATCGCATGAGCCTTTATCATCACCCCATATATGGTTAAGGTTTAGCCAATGACCGACTTCATGCACTGTTGTCCGGCCCTTATTATAGGGGTTTTTAACAGTGCCTATGGTACCAAAAGCTGAATGTTTGATTACAACGCCATCAGTTGAAGCCTTCCCTCCCGGCAGTTGAGCATACCCCAAAATATTGTTGGTAAGGTTACATACCCAAATATTCAGATAATCACCAGCGGGCCACGCATCGTCACCACCCTTACTACTAAACTTCATAAAGTCATTATCACTAAAAGATACCGCATTGGTAAATTTCCTTACTATTCCTGAAGTCGGTTTTCCATCAGGACCTGTCGTGGCCAATGCAAATTCTATTTGAGCATCGGCAGCCAGCGAAGCGAAAATTTCAGGAGTAAAGACCGCGTCTTCATTTTGCCTTCTGAAATCTTTATTCAATACTTCGATCTGGGATTTAATCTGGTCATCCGAAATATTATGTTCGAGGTTATTATACAGAACATGTATTACCACAGGTATAGTAATCACGCTTCTCTTTGATCGGCTTGATTTGGGATTAGAAAGCGTTTTTTGGGTAAAATTTTCTATTGTACTTCTATTTGCCCCGTAACTCGGTTCGGCCATCATCAACATCTCGTGATGCTCATGCGTACCGCACTGTCGCTGCGCGTTAGTTGAAATAAAAATTAACATGCCCATACAGGCACTTAAAGCTGCTTTCATGATAGTTTTTTTTAACCATCACAAAGCGTCCATTCAGTATTTATCAGAGATTCGGGTTCATATACGCCATTAGGATTTTAATTGTTACACCCTTTCACGATTTTGAAATATTATTTTAGCGGCGTGGAATTGAAAAAGAAGATAGACTTATCCCATCCTTCGTTTGAGGCAGTCAGCAAAGCAGCTGAGATATTGGGTGTGGACGCATATGTAGTGGGGGGATATGTGCGCGACCAACTATTAGGACGTCCGTGCAAGGACATAGACTTTGTAAGTATTGGTAGTGGCATAGATCTGGCAACAAAGGCCGCAGGACTGCTCGATCAGAATCTCCATCCTGTAGTATTTAAGAATTTTGGTACTGCCAATTTCAAATGGCAGGATTATGAAATAGAGTTTGTAGGTGCGCGAAAGGAATCCTACAGTCGTGATTCGAGAAACCCGATAGTGGAAGAAGGCACGCTTCAAGACGATCAAAACAGAAGGGATTTTTCTATCAATGCACTTGCCATTGGTATCAATAAGCATAACTACGGAACATTAATAGACTCCTTTAATGGAGTTGAAGACCTGAAAAATGGCATTATCCGCACACCTTTAAATCCTGATATAACCTTTAGCGACGACCCATTGCGAATGATGAGAGCGATAAGGTTTGCATCTCAGCTTGGGTTTACAATTCATGCAGATACTTTTGAAGCAATAAAGCGCAATAAAGATAGAATCAAGATTATTTCGCAGGAGCGTATTACAACGGAGCTCAACAAGATTATACTTAGCCGCGTGCCATCTGTGGGCTTCACTTTGCTGGAAGAAAGCGGGTTACTAACTATTATATTTCCAGAAATGCAAAAACTGAAGGGAATTGAGGTAAGAAACGGGTTGGCACATAAAGACAACTTTTACCATACTCTCCAGGTATTGGATAATATAAGCAGGGCCACCAAAGACCTGTGGTTGCGCTGGGCGGCTATACTACACGATATAGCCAAGCCACCGACCAAACGATTTATAGAAGGCGAAGGATGGACATTTCACGGCCATGAACCATTGGGCGCCAAATGGACACCGGGTATATTCCGCAAATTAAAGCTGCCACTGGGTGAAGAAATGCGCCTGGTGCAAAAGCTGGTAGCACTGCACCTTCGCCCGATAGCACTTACCAAAGAAACGATAACGGACTCAGCCATACGCAGATTGCTATTTGATGCAGGAGATGATATAGATGCACTGATGACACTTTGTGAAGCAGATATTACCTCCAAAAACAGACAAAAGGTAATACGCTACCTGGAACGATTTGAAAAAGTAAGGGAAAAGCTAAAAGAAGTAGAAGCTAAAGATCAGGTAAGGAATTTTCAACCTCCGGTATCGGGAGAGATTATCATGGAAGTATTTGGCATATCTCCTGGAAAAGAAATTGGCATTATAAAAGATGCGATAAAGGATGCAATCCTTGATGGTCACATTCAGAATAACTATGAAGAGGCTTATGATATGATGTTGACTTTGGGTAAAGATTTAGGATTGAGCCCCAAAACCAAATAGCTGCCATGGAAAAAAAGAAAAAGCACCTGATAGTAGTGGCGGGACCAACTGCCGTAGGGAAAACGGCTATGGCAATAAAACTGGCAAAACATTATAGAGCGGAAATCATTTCGGCAGACTCTCGTCAGTTTTATAAGGAAATGACCATAGGAACCGCAAAACCAACAGAGGAAGAATTAGCTGATGTTCCACATCACTTCGTTAACAATATCTCCATCCACGTAAAAAATTACAGTGCCGGCAAATATGAATTCGAAGTACTTGAGTTTCTTGAGAAATACTTTAAGAAGAATGACATAGCTTTAATGGTAGGCGGCTCAGGTCTCTTTATTAATGCAGTCTGCAGTGGATTCGACAAGTTTGAAAATACTGATGAAGAGCAAATTCAGACTGCACGAAAATTTCTAAACCAACAACCATTAACATGGCTCCAATCTGAACTACAAAGACTTGACCCTGAATATTTTAACGAAGTTGATCAAAAAAACCCTGTAAGGCTTATCAGGGCGCTGGAAATTATATTTACCACGGGTAAAAAGTACTCGGAGCAAAGGATAGGTAAAAAGATTGAAAGACCATTCAATATCATCAAAATTGGCTTAGACATGCCCCGTGAGTTTTTGTACGAGCGAATAAACAAAAGGGTTGATACCATGATAGAAGTAGGCCTCCAGGAAGAAGTAGAGAATCTGTACATTCATAAAAAACTGCATACACTAAATACCGTGGGATACTCCGAATTGTTTGATTTTATGGAAGACAAGATCAGCAGACAAGACGCAATAGCACTTATAAAGCAAAACTCGCGCAACTATGCTAAGCGCCAGATGACCTGGTTCAAAAAAGATAGTGGAATAGGCTGGTTCCTTCCTGAAGATGAAGAGGGAATTGAAGCATATATCAATGCCAAAATAGAAGCGGCCAATAATTAAAACCCCGTACCTTCCTTACTTTTCAATATTTATATTTTTTTCTGTATCTGAATATCAACGTGTGTTGATTTCATGCTAAGAATCATAGTCTTTTGTGATAGGTGTTTGTTATCTTCGCAGCCTAAATTTTCCAACACAAATTTCTTTCTAAGTGAGCAGCATAAATCTAACTTCAACGGACAATTTTGTAAAAAGACATATCGGTACTTTTGAAAACGATGAAAACGCCATTTTAAGTGCGATTGGCGTTGATAGTCTTGACCAGCTAATTGATGAAACAATACCGACTTCCATCAGAAAACATGGCCCACTAAATCTTCCCGCTGCGCAAAGTGAATATGTATATTTAAAGGAATTGAAGAAAAAGGCCTCTAAAAATAAGATTTTCAGATCTAATATAGGATTGGGGTATTATAACAATATCACCCCTGCTGTTATCAGAAGAAATATATTGGAAAATCCAGGTTGGTATACGCAATACACTCCCTATCAGGCAGAGATAGCACAAGGCAGATTGGAAGCCCTGTTGAATTACCAGACCATGATAAGCGACCTTACAGGTTTGCCTATTGCCAATGCATCGCTATTGGACGAAGGTACAGCTGCTGCGGAAGCAATGCATATGTTTTACGGCATAAAAAACAAGACTACAGAAGAATCAAACAAATTTTTCGTTTCTAATCTATGTTTTCCGCAAACGATAGACGTATTGAAAACACGTGCAGAATTTGTAGGGATAGAATTGGTAATAGGTGATTACAACTCTGCAGAACTAGACAATGAATATTTTGGAGCCTTACTGCAATATCCAGCTGCTGACGGAAGTGTTAATGATTATAAAGCCTTTATAGAAAAAGCACATGCAGTTGAATGCTATGTGACGGTTGCTACAGATTTACTTGCGCTGACACTATTGACACCTCCGGGTGAATTTGGAGCAGACTGCGCAGTAGGTAACTCGCAACGTTTTGGCGTACCGATGGGCTATGGAGGACCTCACGCTGCTTTCTTTTCAACTAAGGATGAGTACAAAAGGATTATCCCTGGTAGGATTATTGGGTTGAGCATAGATAGCCAGAATAAACCGGCATTGCGCATGGCCCTGCAAACAAGGGAGCAGCATATACGTCGTGAGAAAGCTACCTCTAATATATGTACTGCTCAGGCGTTGCTATCCATTATGGCCGGCATGTATGGGGTATACCATGGAGCAGAAGGGTTGAAGAATATAGCACTGAGGGTACATGGACTAACTACGATTTTAGCTACTGAACTTAAAGCGCTGGGATATACCTTATTGCACAATAGCTATTTTGATACTCTTACTATAGATCTTACAGAAAATGAAAGTCTAAAGGATAAGGTTAAAGAAGTAGCATTGAGAAGTGAAACCAACTTTAACTACGACTGCATGGGGGTAGGAGTAGCGCTAGACGAAACCACACTTCCTGAAGACTTAGCCGCCATCATTTCAATATTTGCCGAAGCGGCAGGTAAGAAATATGAAGGAAATGTACCTGCATCTATGGAAGTAAGCGTAAATGTGCCATCAGAACTTCAACGCACTTCTGAATACCTTACGCATCCGGTGTTTAACACCCACCATTCAGAAAGTCAGCTAATGAGATATATTAAGTCTTTGGAAAACAAAGATTTAAGCCTCACAAAATCAATGATTGCTTTAGGCTCATGCACCATGAAACTAAATGCAGCTGCGGAACTAGAGCCGATAAGCTGGCCAGAATTTGGTGGTTTGCATCCTTTCGCACCTGTAGACCAGGCCGCAGGATATGCAGAAATACTAAAAGAACTTGAGTCTTACCTGGTAGAAATAACAGGATTCTCGGCATGCTCATTGCAACCAAACAGCGGAGCACAAGGTGAATATGCGGGACTTTTGGTAATCCGCGCATACCAAAGAGATAAAGGCCAGGGGCACCGAGATATAGCTTTGATACCAGCAAGTGCCCACGGCACCAACCCCGCAACAGCTGTAATGGCCGGTTGTAAAGTAGTAGTAGTAGCCTCTGACAGCCATGGCAACATCAACTTTGATGATCTGGTAGCAAAAGTAGAGCAGTACAAGGACAACCTCTCTTGTCTGATGGTAACCTATCCGTCGACACATGGCGTGTTTGAAGATAAGATAAAAGACATGTGCGCATTGATACATGCCAATGGCGGACAGGTATACATGGATGGAGCCAACCTTAATGCCCAGGTTGGATTGACATCTCCGGGCTTTATTGGCGCAGATGTTAATCACATTAACCTGCATAAAACGTTTGCAATCCCCCATGGAGGCGGTGGACCAGGCATGGGCCCTATTTGCGTGGCTGCGCACCTGGCACCATATCTACCTGGCAATCCATTTGTAAAAACCGGAGGAGAAAAAGCGATACATGCAGTAAGCGCAGCACCTTATGGAAGCGCCAGCATATTGCTTATTTCCTATGGCTATATCCGAATGCTGGGATATGATGGAGTAACCAATGCAACCAGATACGCTATTATGAATGCTAACTATATAAAGGCCCGTTTGGAAGAATACTACCAGGTGCTATATACCGGCAAAGATTACGGCAGAGTGGCTCATGAATTGATATTGGATTTCCGCCCATTCAAACATACTGTAGGTGTAGAAGTGGAAGATGTGGCAAAACGCCTGATGGACTATGGATTCCATGCTCCAACTGTATCATTTCCCGTGGCAGGCACGCTGATGATAGAACCTACAGAGAGCGAAGACAAAGCTGAACTCGACCGTTTCTGTGATGCTTTGATTTCTATTAAAAAAGAAATTGAAGCTATAGAAAGCAAACAAATAGAGCTAAATGATTCACCCTTGAAAAACGCACCACATACAGCTGAAATGGTATTGGCAGAGAACTGGACCAGAGCATATAGCAGAGAGGATGCAGCATATCCATTGGCCTATGTGCGCGAAGGAAAATTCTGGCCAAGTGTAGGCAGGGTTAATAACTCGCATGGGGATAGAAACCTGATATGCACCTGCCCTAGTATAGAAAGCTATGCAACAGTAAACTAATACAAACTACGGCAGGATGAAAATCCTGCCTTTTTTATGCTTACCGCTAGTTACACTCCTTACCGATTACAGTTCTCCTCCCCTATCCTGACTTCAAGAGGCGGGATGGAATATAAGAATGGCTATATAATTACTATATCAGAAAACGGATTTTCAGGCAAAGGTGAATGCAGCTTTATTGAAGGATTGAGCCCCGACAATATGGACAACTACAAGGAAAAGTTAAAATTAATTTGTAGCAACATTGACAGATTACAATCCAGCTACCACGAATTTTTAGAACCATATCCGTCCATAAGATTTGGAGTAGAAATGGCACTACTGGAATTGAGCAATAAAAGTACTGGTATTTATTTCGAATCTGATTTTACCAAAGGTAACATTGGGATTTCCAGTGCTTTTTCAAATTGCT
>DLGO01000035.1 GCA_002482725.1 Bacteroidetes bacterium UBA7692
AGCCCGACCCGAAGGGGCGCGCAATAAAAGGTGCGGAGAAAGAGGGCGGAGAGCGATGCGGAATGAGCTACAGTAAGAGCGGAGAGCAATGTGAATGCAGGAGTGGGTGCGAAGAATGAGTAGGGGAGGAAAATGAAGAACGAAGTGATAAGGAATAACAGCCGAACCCATTTTTTCATAAAGATTTGGTGGTGATGGTGGGGGGATTTATATTGTAGTTTATGAAGTATGTAAGTTACGTAGTGGCAGTGATAATATGTATGGGGGCCATGTCCTGCAAAACCAAAAAGGGACTGACCAAAACAGGGCTGAACGCAAAGGATATACAGGATACAACCTTCTTCAACACCAGCTTATGCCTGGCACTGAATGAGCCAAGGTGTGAAAGCATGTCGCTGCGCTCGCGGATGAGCTTTAACGATGGGAAGTCGGAGCAGCAGTTTAATGCTACCATACGCTGGAAGCGCGATAGCGTGATATGGATGTCGGCCGGGCTGATGGGGTTTGAGGGTGCGCGCGCCATGATAACGCGGGACTCCTTTTACCTGATGAATAAGCTGACACGGGAGCTGACGATAAAGCCGATCAGCTACTTTGCGCAATACATGCCGGTGCCGGCCACCTTTGGCAATGTGCAGGCGATACTGCTGGGGCAGGGCATAGACATAGGCGAGGCAGAGAACAGGAGCTTTAGCAGCGATAGCACCATAGTGCTGAAGCAGCAGAACGGCAAGCTGATACAACAGGCAATAGTGCATAAACAAAACTGTACACTCCAACAATGGCTGTTGAACGATTTGATGGTAAAACAGGGCGTGAACGCTACCTTTACTACGTACGAAACAATAGACGGGAGGCCATTTGCCACGGGCAGGCACTACGACATAACCCGCGGCGATGTAGTGATGAAACTGGAGATGGAAATCCAGAAATATACTATAAACGAGCAGTTAGCGTTTCCCTTTGAGATAAATGAAAAATACAAGCGCACCGAATAATAACAGCCTGCTGCCGGCCCTGACACCATGGGTACTGGCGGTGATTTGCGTGTGCCTATTTTCGGTAGCCAATAGCCAAACCCCTGCCCAAGCGCAGGCTAACGCCAAAAAGAAAGAGCAGCTGCAACAGCAGATGAAGGACCTGCAGAGCGAGATAAAGGAGATAGAGTCGATAATAAAATCGACCTCGGAAAAGAAGAAGCAGAGCCTGTCGCAACTGCAGGCACTGCAAGCCAAAATAAAGAGCCGCCAGAAACTGATAGCCAACATAAACGGGCTGGTAAGCGAGCTGGACAGCGACATACGCGAAACAGAGAATGTGATAACGGCGGAGTCTACCAAGGTAGATGTAATGAAAGAGCAGTATGCACAAATGCTGCGCAAGACCTACCACAACCTGAGCATACAGAACGAGATGCTATTTTTGCTATCGGCAAAGTCGTTTAACGAAGCCATGACGCGCTACCGCTACCTGAAAAAGGCAGCTGAGTTTCGCCGGATACAGGCCAAGCAAATAGAAGAAGCCATAGGCCAGCTACAGGTAAAAAAGACCATACTGGAAGAGAACAAAGACCAGAAGCTGACCCTGCTGAACACCGAGAAAAGCGAGCAGAAAAACCTGCTGGACGAAAAGAAAGAGCAGGACCAGATGATAAGCAAGCTGAGCGACCAGGAGAAGCTGCTGCGCAAGCGATTTGCCGCCAAAAACAAGGCCATACAGGCCATGAACAAGAAGATACAGTACATAATAGCTGAAGAGATACGCATAGCACGCAAAAAGGCAGAGGATGCACAAAGGCAGGCGCAGGGAGGAACCAAAAAGCCAGGCACCACTACAACGACCACCACTACTACCACCAAGCCGCGCAATGATGAGGAGCCGGGACTAACGCCGGATGAGCAGGTGCTGAGCGACAACTTTATGAATAACCGCAGCAAACTGCCNNATGGCCGGTAGCACGCGGGCTGATGATAAGCAGCTTTGGCAAGCAGGCACACCCTACGCTAAAGGATGTAATAATAGAGAACAATGGTATAGATATAAAGACTACCGATGGCAGCGAGGCGCGTGCTGTGTTTGGCGGTACTGTGGTGAGCATATTTTCGCTGCCTACCACACAAACCTGCATTATAGTAAAGCACGGAGAGTACTTTACGGTATACTCTAACATAGACCAGGCAAGCGTGCATGTAGGCGATAAAATAACCACCAAGCAGAGCATAGGCAAGCTGCACACCGACAGCGAAGAGAACCTGACCAAAGTGCACCTGGAGATATGGCGCGGCAAGGAAAAGCTGAACCCGCAGCTATGGTTATCTGCCAAATAAGAACAAGGAATAAAGCAAAGCTGCGGCAATAAAAAAGGCCGCTAAAAAAGCGGCCTCTATATTATTTGGGTCCTTTATCGCCCTTTTCGTTCATTCTGCGAAGCAACTCCTGCTTAAATTTTTCCTCTGAAGATAAAAGCAGCGCCAATTTTTTAGGTCCGATAACCGCCTCGAATTGTGGCCTGTATTTCTTTTGCAGGTCAAGTTTTTTCTGATCGTACTCCAGCTTCTTGTCTACATAGCTTGGGTCGGTTTCGTCTGCTGCATCCAGCTTAAAGTTCTGGCGCAGGGTTTTCAGGTCGCTGCGGAATTGGTTATAGACAGGCCAGAATTTTTGGGCCTCGTCCGGTGTAAGCTGAAGGGCATTGGTAATATAGGCTACGCGCAATGCTTCCACACGCTCTTTGTTTTGTCCGTGGTCGCCACCATGGCCACCCTGTGCATAGCTTGCTGTGCTTATTAAAAGCAGCGCTGCCAATGCCATAAATATCTGTTTCATATCAGTTCTCATTTTCGTTCTTTGAAATTATGATTCTACGCCACCAAAAACATCGTCTTCGTTGATTTCGTTCATCAGCTCTTTTAGGAAGGCGTCATCTTTGGCTACGGTTTCGTCCAGTTGTATTGTATTGTTTACCTCTGTAGCATTCCTTAGCAACAGGTTATAGTCAAAATCATCTATGTTGGCAGCTATGTAGTCCTTTACTTCCTGACGGCTCACGCTTTCTATAGCAGCTGTAAAGTTAGCAGAGGTATCTACAGGCTTGTTGTTTTGCGCTATGGCGATCCAGCCAACCAGCACTACGGTAAGCACACTGGCCATGGCAAATGTAAGCTGCGGGCTGAAAAGCGGTTGCAGCACGCTGTCTATCCATGCATTGATGCTTTGGAATACAGAGGCTTTAACGGGTTTCTCTGCCTGTTTTATCTGCTTCAGGACACCGGATTGCATCCTGCTGAAATACTCCGCAGGCATAGCCACTTCAGGCTTGCTGATAGCAGCAAGCGCAGGAGCCAGGGCTTCCAGTTCATGGGTAGCTTCGCTCGCATGTATTTTGCCCAGTATATCAGATGAAAGAGAAGTAAAATAGCCGGCAGGCACTTCGCGCTCCTGCACTTTAGTGATAGCAGCAAGGCCCGGAGCCAGCGACTTAAGTTCCTCGGTAGCGTTTTCGGCTTTTATAGCATCGAAAACCCTGCTTTGGATACCCGAAAAGTAGTTTTCCGGCACGCCTAAGGCATCCATACGCTCCACCCCTGCCAGGGTTGGCGCTATCTGCTTTAGTTCATTAAGGATTTCTTCGTGTTCGTTTTTCATCTTTTCTGCTAATCCGCACTTATCAAATCGACTGTCCGGAGTTTATAGACTGGCTGGCAAATACAAGGTTTAAAGGCCGCTTACTGTTTTATATGTTAAATAATTAATCCCTGTTCAATAGAAAGCTTTCAATCTTTTGGGCGGCAAAATGGTAAGATGCCTTTAAAGCCCCAACGCTGGTACCCAGTATCTCGCTCATTTGCTCGTAGGGCATCTCGTCGTAGTAGCGCAGCAAAAACACCTGTTTCTGCTTTTCAGGCAGGGTATTGATGGCCAATTGAAGTTTCTGCTGTATTTCATCGCCATTGAAGTAAGGGTCGCTCTTCACATAGTTGGACGGAGCATAGGAGTCATCATCCTCGCTTTTGGTGCCTTCAAATGTTACGGTAGCCTTTCTTTTGGCGCTGCTCAGGTGGTTCAGGGCTTCGTTGGTAGCTATGCGATACAGCCAGGTAAACAGTTGTGCATCTGCGCGGAAGTTCTCAAGGCCCTTCCAGGCTTTCACAAAAGTATTCTGGAGCACATCATCGGCATCGTCGTGGTTGTTTACCATACGGCGCACGTGCCAGTATATCTTCTCCTGATAGCGGTTCATCAATAGCGTAAATGCCCGCTCCTTGCCATGCTCCGTATGAAAAAGTTCAAGAATTTCGCTGTCGGTCATCTACTTCGTTTAGTTATATAGCGTATCGGATAGCCCGAATATACGATTTTAACGAATTACTTTCTGGCAACTGCTCTTTTCACAGCATTTACCACATCTATTGTGTCCAAGCCATATTTGGCAAGCAACTCGTCGGGTGTACCGCTTTCGCCAAAGGAGTCATTCACCGCTACGAACTCAACCGGGGCCGGATGGTGCAAAGAAAGCGCTGCTGCTATGCTGCTACCCAAACCACCGATGCGGTTGTGCTCCTCGGCCACTACTGCGCATTTGGTTTTGCTTACCGATTTCACCACGGCTTCTATATCCAGTGGCTTAATGGTATGTATGTTGATCAGCTCTACTGATATGCCTTGCTCTGCCAATGCTTTTGCAGCTTCTATGCTCTTCCATACCAGGTGGCCGGTAGCAAAGATGGTAACATCTGTGCCTTCGCTCATCAAAAGCGCCTTGCCTATTACGAAAGGCAAATCTTTTGGTATAAAAATTGGCCATTTAGGCCTGCCGAAACGAAGGTACACCGGACCCTGATGCTCTGCTGCTGCTATGGTAGCTGCGAAGGTCTGGTTGTAGTCGCATGGATTGATTACGGTCATGCCCGGCAACATCTGCATCATGCCTATGTCTTCCAGTATCTGGTGGGTAGCGCCATCTTCGCCAAGCGTAAGTCCTGCATGCGATGCAGCTATCTTTACGTTTTTGCCGCTATAGGCTACGGATTGTCTTATCTGGTCGTACACCCTGCCTGTTACAAAGTTGGCAAAGGAGGTAGCAAAGGGGATTTTTCCACCTATGGTCATACCGGCAGCTATGCCTATCATATTGGCCTCGGCAATACCACACTGGATATAACGCTCAGGGTTTTCTTTTATGAAGTCGTCCAACTTCAGAGAGCCTGCCAGGTCGGCGCAAAGCGCTACCACATTTGGATTGGTGCGGCCAAGTTCTGTCATTGCAGCCCCAAAGCCGGAGCGGGTATCGGATTGTCCTGTAACGGTATATTTAGAAAGCATGGTATTATTTCAGATTTTTTCTGACCTCAAATATCGGTCTTGAAAAAGAATTCCTTCGATAAAATTCTTCACAATTTTAGTGCCATAGCGCCCGCACTTATTATTTCGAAGTCCTTTTCGAAGGTAGTATGTATGGTTTTGGCAAATTTTGACTTGTAAATGATCTTGTACCTGCCGGGCTGCAGTGCCACTGTTTCCTGGTTATCCGAGCCGCTGAGGTCGTAAAGCTTCAGCAGCTTGCCTCCCTCCATAGTAAATATGGCGCCGTATTGCTCTACCGATTTGTTGATGGTCAATATGCCAGGGGCGGGTATTTTAACATGGGTGGTTTTGCTCTGGTCCACCTTTACATCTTTCAGGTAGATGCGCGGCAGGGTCAGCACATCGACGTCGTAGCTGCCTATAAGGTACTTCTCCGAGGTGTTCATGCTTTGGACATTAAGCGTGGTATGGGTTTTGGCCTTCTTCACCAAGCATCTGAGCTTATCTACCGAGGCAGACTTGGATACATTGCCATCCAGCGCTATCTGCATAGTGCCCTGTGGTGCAGGTACGTCCACCACATTGTGCATCATCTTATGTATGGCCACATTCTTCACCGTTACCTCCGGTATGGTATGTATGGTGATATCGTAGGTAAATATGGGCGAAACAGTAAGCGTATCCGGCACTCCCCTGCTGTTCATGCAGTGATAAAAGTGATACTTGGGCATATTGCTTTCCGAGTCGTATAGCGTCATAGCCACTCCTGTTTCGGTGGGCTTCCCGGCAATATCGTTCAGGTTTATCTGCAGGGTAGTTTTGGCTATGGACTCCTCTACTACCTTCTTCAACTGATCGCTGAACTCTGAAGGAGCCTGTGTATTAAAGACCTTGCCTATACAGCCGAGTTCCTCTACAGTTTGCTGCTGTAGCTGTATACCAATTATCACAGGCTTAAGCACTATGTTGTTACGCTCCAGGGCTTGAGCCACAGCACAGGGATCACCACCACAGCTTTCGGCACCATCTGTTATAAATACGATGAAGTTCCTACTCTGCCCCTGAGTATTCTGAAAGTCTGCTGCGCACCGCTCCATAGCATAGGCCAATGGAGTAATGCCTATAGGGCGTATTAGTTCCAGGCGCTTCTTCAATGATAGTGGCGTTCCATTGCCAAAGGCCACTTCTAGCTTAGAGTCCTTGCAGTTATTATCTACAAACCTGGAGGTATGGCCAAATACACGCAGCCCCCACTCAACATTTGGCAGCTTGGACATACTATCTGCCATTTCGTACAGGGTTCGCTTTACAGTACTCCAGTAGGTTTCGCCCTTCCAGTTCTTTTCCATACTGTAAGAGGCATCCAGCAGAAACAGTATACGTGTCTTTGGTTGTTCCTGCGCATGCAGATTTACCACCGAAAAAACCAGTATAGCCAATAACACCAATAACCTTATATACCTAAGCATGCCTTCTTTGTCTTTGTCGTTTAGTTCAGATTAACCGAAATATACCGGCCATCTTCTGCTACCACCTTTATCCATTTAGTCGCCGCAGATTCATTGGATTTAGTAGCCTTATATACCACATAATACTCGCCCGGCTGTATCAGAATAGACTCCGAAGATTTAAGTTCTTTCCTCAATACCATATTCAATGCACCGCTTTTCTCCTGCTTCAAAATGCTTACTGATATAGGCTCCACCAGTTGCAGCGCAAAAGTAGCCGCTTGTGGTATTTTCTTATCTGTGAGTCCTCCGGCAATGATCGTTGTATCTACAAGTATTTCCGGCCTGGTCAGTATTTCGGCATTGTACTTGTTGGCGAGTAGCTCCGACACCTGCCCTATGCCAAGCACCCTGATGATGTCCTGCTTACCATCTTCTCTTATCACTGCCAGGGCATCCGTTGCGCTTCCATTAGAGGTAAAGGCAACATTACCCATAGGCACATCTACCGCTATTATATTGTGCTTGCCTGGTGTCAGCTCTATCTCTTCCTTTCTTACAGATGGCGTAGTATGCACTTCTATGTCATATATACCAACCGGATCCAGGAAGAGCGTATCAGGATTACCCTTGCTATCCAACCCATGCACAAAATTGTATAGTATCTTGCCTGTGGCATGGTCATACAGGGTAAAGGGAATATTGGTAATAGTTGGCTCCGCTTTCTTATCCAGAAGATTAACCTGTACCGTAGTGTTATTCAGTGTTTGGTTTATAATCACACCTATGGTATTAGAAAATGCGCCCGCATCCTTTGGGTTGTAAAACGTGCCTATACATTCAAATTTCTTAGTGATAGAGACATCCATATTTAAGCCAACAATAAATGGCTTCAGCGAAATCCTTTTTGAGCTAAGGGCTTTTGAAGCAGCACATGGGTCCGAACTGCAATTTTCATCCCCATCGGTTATCAGTATCACAGAGTTAAGTGCTTTTGGGTCATTTGGGAAATCCTTTGCAGATTGGGTGAGTGAGTAAGCTATCGGCGTCATACCATTTGGCCCTATAGTCTTCAAGGCAGACTTTATCCTCGTGGCATTATCCTTGGCAAATGGCACCAACAGCCTGGTATCGATACAGTTCTTTTGCTCTCTGGGATACTGACTGCCAAACACCCTTACCGCAAACTCCACATTGGGATTGGTGCGCTCCACAGAGTCTACCAGTTGCCCTAACAACTCCGTGGCTATATCATATCGTACCCTGCCATTCCATTTCTCTTTCATACTGCCAGACACATCCAGCACAAAGAGGATACGATTCACCTGTGGTTTGAACTTAGGTATCTCCTGCGCTATGCCAGAATACGGCAACAGCAAAGCCATCAAAAAGCCAAAAAAGCAGCTGCGCAAAAGAACATCACAAGGTATACATTTCCCCATCACATCACAAACGTAATGCAGTTAGCTAAATTGTGCCTTATATTCTTTTGTACACCTGATGTGGTATGGAAACAAAAAAAGCCACCCTTATCAGGATGGCTTTCCATATACTTTAAGTATTTCTTATTTTTCCAATAAGGTAAACTCTTCGTTACCTTTAAACAGCTTCAACTCTGTAGAGGTTGCTTTCAGTATGTTATAGATGCGTGGTGTTTTTGATGTATCGCTCAGTTGCAGATCTTTGTTGCTGTTTATCAGGTACCATTCGCCTTCTACCTGCACCTGAAATATACCATTAACAAGATACGACTCCCTGAATATGTCATTATCCTCAAATGAAAGCTCATAGTTCGCATGCTCACTTTTATATGCTTCGGTAAGGTCTTTTCCCTCCTTTACATATCGGTTAAGTGTATAGGTTCCTTTTATCTTTTTAATAAGGTCATCTTTTGTACAACCTGCAAGTAATAATGATATCGCTGCAAAAAGGAAGAAGAATTTTTTCATTTGCTCTTTTAAATTTAATGGTTAACAATATTCACTAATTTCTGCTCAATTAGCAAGTACTTCCTCAAATATTCCTGAACTTCTGTTTTTCTTCACCTGATTCCATAGAAAATACCTTCCCTGCATGGCCACATATACTCCCACAGGCAGCGATTGCACGAAGGCCAGCGCACTTCCCAGGTTAAACAACCCATCACTACTGCCAAACTTGTAGGGTATCAGGGCACCAGTCAAAACTATTGTTTTGTTAAGCCTTGCCTCACCAAGCACACGGGCAGTCACCTCCATAGTATCTGTACCATGCGTTATTACCACCTTATCTTCAGTACCCTCGGCACAGTGCCTTAGTATAGTTTGCCTGTCCTCATCAGTCATCTCCAGGCTATCTATCATCATAGCAGTCCGAACCTCAACAGGCAGCTTGCAGCGGCCCAGTTCCAGTATCTCAAACAGGTGCGTATCCTTAAAGTAAAGCTTACCATTAATCTCATCGTACTCTTTATCAAAGGTACCTCCTGTCACTAATATTTTAATAGCCATCGTTCGTCTGTTAATTCATGAATCCCCTGTTTCTCGTCAGCAGGTTCAGGCTCCAAATAAAAACAAAACCTCAAAAGCGCATTAACTTTTGAGGTTTTGTTTTTTCTATATTCTAAAAGACCGTTGAAGTCCTATTGTACGCCCAAAGATTTAAGTGTCTCCATATTCAGGTTACCTACTGGCAATCCTTTATCCTGCTGAAATTTGATAAGCGCTTGTTTAGTTTGCGTACCAAACATATTATCAAACGGACCCGGATCGTATCCTTCTGCTTTCAATGCTTTCTGTATAGCAAGTATTCTTTGTGTATCAAGCTTATCAGCACACAATACTTCTCTCCACTCCTGGTAGCCACCTTTTTTGGTCAATGCTTTGCGCATTACTGTTTTGTACACAGCAGCTACTTCAGATTTCTCTGTTCTTGCAGGCTCCTCAATCACCTGGCGCGATACTATTTTAAAGTCCGCAGGTATCTCTATCTCATTCACATGAGCAGGTACTGTCACTACGCGGCGCGATACCTTTTTGTATACAGCAGGCACCTCTACAAGGCACATAACCTGGCAGTCAGCAGGGTTTGCAGACAAGCATGATGCATCTGCCTTTCCTTTCTGCCAGCGTGTTGTAGCAGGCGATACCAACACATCCTCTGTTTGTGTTTCGTACTCTGCAGGCACCGGCACTTTCTTTACAGAAGCAGCACGGGTAATGATTGTATCAAACTCTGTACGGTAGCGCGCAGGTATTGTCCTTGTTTTAAAGTAAGCCGGACGGTCAACCACTTGCTCCTCTTTAAATTCGAACTGGTCTGGTATAAAGCAGCGTGCATAGCATTTTCCAGGCTCTACGTTGGTTGGCAGGTCAGCATCAGCAGGCATAGAAGAACTACTAGCCGGAGCAGACACAGCTACAGGAGCCGATACCGCAACAGGCGCTGGTGTCGGAGCAACAGCTGGCGCAGCAGGCTTAGGCGCAGCTACCACTTTTGGGGCTTTTGCCGGAGCTGGCTTTGCTGCTACAGACTTTGCAGCTGGTGGCGTAGCCACTTTCGCAGGCACTGTTTCTACCTCTTCTTTCACTTTGGTAGCATTCTTTGGTGGAACATTATCCTTGTTCTCATCATATATCTGTATGTCCGGGTTTTCCTGTTTGTACTTCTCCAGATTTTCATTTCCGGTATTTATAAATATCTGAGCCTTTGCCGAGTAGGCAAAACACATTAGGGCACAAACTATAGCTAGAGTAAACTGCTTCATATATTGAAGGTATTTATTTTGATCCCGCCAAAAATACAGTTTATTACAAAATGGACAAATGTGTAACACAGCTAATGATTTATATTTATACACATACCTCTCACGATTTACTATTATTGCCCAATAAAATCGAAATAAGCAGAGCATGGAAGCTTGGAAAAATGAAATAGAATCTATTTGGCAAAACAGGGAAAAACTACAACTTCCTGAATCAAAAAGCCTCATCGAAGAAATTATCGAAGCCCTCGACAAAGGAAAAATCCGGGTCGCCGAACCTACCGAAAACGGCTGGCAGGTAAACGAATGGGTCAAAAAAGCCGTTATCCTCTACTTCCCCATCAGGCAAATGGAAACTATAGAAATTGGCCCTTTCGAATTCCACGACAAAATCCCTTTAAAGAAAAACTACGCGGCACTTGGTGTTCGTGTCGTTCCTCATGCTATAGCCAGGCACGGCTCCTTCGTTCAAAAAGGGGTTATCCTTATGCCTTCTTATGTTAACATAGGC
>DLGO01000158.1 GCA_002482725.1 Bacteroidetes bacterium UBA7692
GGTAAGTATCACCTGGTCAGCACCTTTTGCTTTCAAGTGCTCGCCCAATCCCTTTTCATCGCGCCAAACACCTGTGTTGTCTATTATGATGGCATCTTCGATGCCATATTGGGTATAATCTATTTCAGACGGCGAATTTGCTGAGATCATTTTCACCTTGTGACCATTAATAACGATGCTCTCGCTTTCCATATCGGCATCTACCACACCGCCAAACTTGCCGTGTACAGAGTCTTTGCGCAGCAACGAAGCACGTTTTTCCAAATCGTCTGCTCCACGCTCGCGGGTAACGATACCTTTCAGGCGTAGCTGCTGGCCACCGCCTGCATGCTCCATCAATACCCTTGCAGCCAAACGGCCAATACGGCCAAAACCATACAAAACCACATCGCGTGGTTTCAATA
The DNA here is from genome assembly GCA_002482725.1 of Bacteroidetes bacterium UBA7692. Lineage (GTDB taxonomy): Bacteria > Bacteroidota > Bacteroidia > Chitinophagales > LD1 > UBA7692. Next base: position 405 of record DLGO01000158.1, read on the forward strand.
CTTTCCTTTCAGCACCGATAAAGTCTTTCAGCTTATCAGCTACGAAAGCATCATATTCATTTGAACTCTTACCAGCATCGAACCATTCTTTGCTCAGGCGGCCAAGGTCAATTTTTGAAGGAGCAAGATCCAGTTTTGCTATTGCACGTGTAAGACCAAGGGTAACTTCCAGTGTAATAGGCAAATTGGCAAATTTCTGGGTGTAAACGTGGTCGTTTATTATTTCACTAAGCCTTTTATCGAATAACTTTCTGCGGAAAAGCACCAACTCAACACTTTTGTCAAGTTGCAATTTGCTTGCTGTTTCTAATAATTCAAGCGCTAAACGCTCACTATCCATCCACTGCGATAATTCCTGCTCGTACTGATCTTTCATTAGTTTAGTTGATATTTTTATTTGTACCCGGATTTATGGGGTAGTTTATATAAATCTTAATGCGGCTGCGAAAATAAAAAATATGCGGTTACTTATGGAGCGGTTTTTCAACCATTAACTGAATTGAATTTTGTCCATTGGTGGTTATTTGTGGATAGTATAGATGATTTTGAATGGCAAGACGTTATTTCTTCGCATAAAATAGAACGCAATGTCAAAAAATATAGCAGTAGTAACAGGAGGTAGCGCAGCAGAGGTAGGTATTTCGTTGAAAAGTGCCGCTGTTGTGTGCAAGCACCTGGAAGGCGAAAAGTTTAGCCCATACAAAGTTTTGCTGGGAGAAACTGAATGGACAGTGGAGAAAAATGATGTTCAGGTAGGTGTTATTGACAAAAACGACTTCAGTTTTACCCAAAATGACCATAAGGTGAAGTTTGATGCTGTTTTTGTGGCCTTGCACGGCACTCCGGCAGAAGATGGCAAGCTTCAGGGGTATTTTGAACTGTTGGGCATACCATATAACTGCTGCAATGTGCTGAGCGCAGCGCTTACTTTTGATAAATTGCGCTGCAAAGACTACCTGAAAGGTTTTGGCGTAGCTACAGCCAAGGCCATGCTGTTTACCAATTCGGTACTGACAGAAGCACAAAAAGAAGAGATTAACACATTTGCATTTCCGCTGTTTGTAAAGCCGAACAAGAATGGAAGCAGCTATGGTGCTGCTAAGGTAGATGCTACTGAAGATCTGGAGGCTGCCCTTGCCAACGGACTTAAATATGATGATGAGGTAATAGTAGAAGAGTTTTTGAAAGGAACAGAGGTTACCTGTGGCGTTATTGTGCATGAAGGGAAAATAACCGCTTTGCCAATGACCGAGATACGCAGCAAGAATGCTTTTTTTGACTACAAGGCCAAATACGAAGGCGACAGCCAGGAGATAACCCCTGCTGAAATAAGCGAGGAGTTGACAAAAGCAATACAGGCAACATCGGAAGCTATATATGTGCAGCTTGGCTTTAAAGGTATGTGCAGGGTGGATTATATTATCCGCAACGACATATATTATATGCTGGAGGTAAACTCTGTACCGGGTTTATCGGAAGAAAGCCTTATACCGCAGCAGGCAAGGGCTTTTGGCCTAACGCTGAAACAGCTGTTTGAAGAAAGCATAGAAAACTGCCTGCCAAAAAATTAACGGGTACTGATACCCAAGGGCAAATCTTCTTTTAGAATATCCACTACCTTACCATAGTCGGCATAGCTGCCCACAAAATCCATATTGGTTGTATCCAGCAAAACCACACGCAGGTTTGCGTTTGATTTAAAATAATCGAGGTAAGACTGTTGTATATGCTCGAGGTAGGCTGGCTGTATCTGCTGCTCGAAGCTCCTACCCCGTTTTTTGATATTCTTTAATAACTGCTCTACGCCGGCATACAGGTATATGATGATATCGGGCTGAGGTAGTCGCGGGTTGATGATATCAAATAGCATGCGGTAAAGCTTAGACTCATCGGGTGGCAGGTTGTTTCCGGCAAATATCAGGCTCTTCTGAAAAAGGTAATCCGTTATTGTAAATCCGGTAAACAAGTCCTGACTATTACCAGACAGCGATTGCAACTGCTTAAAGCGCTCGGCCATAAAGTAAAGCTCTACCGGAAAGGCGTGGCGCTCCTGGTCTTCGTAAAACTTGGCTAAAAAGGGATTGTTCTCAAAACGCTCCAATATCAGGTTGCCGCCAAAATCTTCGGCCAACCTGTTGGCCAAGGTTGTTTTACCCGCACCTATGCAGCCCTCTATGGTTATAAAATTGTACTTGAACAAACGAAATGATTATGGCGCAATACTAAGCAAAACTACCTCGCTTTTATCCGGGCAGACATTTAATAATTCATCAACAGTTTGCCCCAAAACAGGGTGAACCTCACTTCCTGCAATGGTGCTGAGCGGTAAAAGGGCAAACCTGCGTTCGGGCAGGAATGGATGTGGAATCTGAAGAATTGCACTCTGCCATATTGTACCGCCAAACAGCAGTATGTCTATGTCTATTTCCCTTGGCCCCCAGTTTTCGCGCTGAACCCTGCCTACGCGGACTTCTATCTCCTTTATTGCATGAAGCAAATCTTCCGGATACAGATTGGTTTCTATCTCAACAGCCTGATTATAAAAGCTGGCCTGGTTGGTATTGCCCCAGGCTGCAGTTTCATAAACAGATGAGCTAGAAGTAATATGCCCTGCCGATTTTTGCAATTCGTCTATAGCTGATTGCAGAAAAGCAATCCTATTGCCTACGTTGGACCCGAGAAGAAGAAATGCTGTTGCCATGAAGGGGCAAACATAAAAGGAAATCGGGATTTGGGGGGAATGGAAGAAGTAATGATAGTGGAAATACTGTCGTTAAGAATTTTTATCACGTACATGAGGTTTGCATTCAAAGCTATCAGGAGCAATATTCTGAGGCATTGTTTACATGGACAAAAAGGTTTTATAGGTTGTTTGGTATTGGATTTATGGAGGTGGTTTATTACATTAGTGAGGGATAACTTGATAATGAGGTTATCAATAATCGTTCTTATAATTTCTCCCAAAAAATTATGAAAATTCTGGTTCGACTTTATATTGTAGCTGCCCTTTGATTGGAGTGATATTAAAACAAGCTTTGATGCCATTTTTATACAACTTGTATGATACAGGTTGCGTATTGAAATGATATTCAAAATATTTTTTATGTCATTTCTGATAATGTGGTAAGTAATTGATTTTCAAACTATTGATTTTAAAATCTGGTGAATTTTGACACTAAACCACAAAAATGAAATGGTGGTGTCAAAAACGGAAATGCTGATACCAATGACATTCAAATTATTTTTGATGTCATTTTTGAAAATTAGGCAAGTAATTGGTTTTCAAACTATTGAATTTAAAAGTTGGTAAGTTTTGACACTAAACAGGAGAAATGGAATGGTTGGTGTCAAAAACGGAAATGCTGACACCAATGACATTCAAAATATTTTTGATGTCATTAGTGAGAATGTGGTAAGTGCTTGGTTTTCATACCATTGAATTTAAAATCTGGTGAGTTTTGACACTAAACCGCAAAAATGAAATGGTTGGTGTCAAAAATGGAAATGCTGACACTAATGACATTCAAATTATTTTTGATGTCATTTTTCAGAATCAGGCAAGTTATTGATTATAAGCAGATTGAGTAATCCAAATCATGTAATTTTGACACTAAACCAATAACCAATTTTAGTAGTGCCACTATTTTCCACGGTACCCTTTATTACTTACAACTGGTTTATAATTAGCCTTGAAAGTAAAAGTTGATTTGGTTAGGTTTGTTACCATAACGCTTATAATATGATGAAACGATTACTACTTCCCGGAATACTACTTTGGTCTTTTAGTACAATGGCTATTAATAGTGCACCAATTGTAACCATACAATCTGCCAATGTGGATGAAGTAGCGCAAACCGTGAACATCGTATACCAATTGACAGATGCTGAAAACCAGAACTGCGAGGTATGGTTGAAATACTCTCAGGACGGCGGGATGTTCTATGACACCATAGCGATAGATGAGTTGAGCGGTGATTTCGGTGCAGGTATTGTGCCGGGTGGCAGCTCTAAAACGCTGGTATGGGATTATAGCCAGCATACGGGGAACATACTGGATACCAAAATCCAGTTGTTTGCGTCGGATGGACAACCGGTAAGCATAGCCGAAATGGTAGCAGCCATAGACAGCAACGAACTAAAAAACAGCATGAGCTATATAGAAGGAGTGCGCCACCTAGCCACAGCCCCGGCCCACTTAAATGAGGTGAGGGATTCGATAGAGTCGATATTTATAAAAAGCGGATTGAATACAGAGAAGCACACATTTACCTATAACAGCAGCACCGGAGAAAACATACTGGGTAGAAAAGCCGGAGCCAAAAATGAGGCTGTAACCTACGTGGTAGATGCACATTACGATGGTGTAGCAGGCGCACCTGCAGCGGATGATAATGGCACAGGGGTAGCAGGGATGCTAGAGGCATTGCGCATTTTATCTCAATACCAGTTTGAGCATTCTATACGCTTTATAGGGTTTGATTTTGAAGAATCGGGGTTGATAGGCAGCAACCGATACCTGCTGAATGGGATAAAACCGTTTGAGAACATCAACGGAGTACTGAATTTTGAGATGATAGGCTACTATACTGAAGTAGCCAATACCCAGACTACGCCTGCGGGATTTAACCTGCTTTTCCCTACTACCTACCAGCACCTGCAGACAGATAGCTTCAGGGGGAATTTTTTGATTGTATGCGGCAATGACTCTTCTGCGGGATTGACTACTACGTTTGTAAATGCAGCTACGCAATATGTACCTGACCTGAAGAAGTCGGGATTTAATGTGCCGGGAAACGGGCAAATAGCTGCGGACCTTAGAAGAAGTGACCATGCCTCTTTTTGGGATAAGGGCAAGAAAGCATTGCTTCTGACTGACGGCGCAAATACAAGGAACCCATACTACCACACGCCGGGAGATTCGGTTGGTACATTGAACTTTACCTTTATGACCAATGTAGTAAAAGCCACACTGGCAACTGCGGCTGTATTGGCTAAACCTATAAGCGTAGGCTCTGCCAAGGCAGACCTGTGGCCACTATCTATAGCCGAACACCACGACCATAGTTTTCCTGCAAGTGTAGAAGTGTACCCCAACCCAACAAGCGGAAGCCTGACACTGAGGGTGAATGCTAATGAAACTTTCAGGACCAAGCTTCAGCTATTTGACCTGAAAGGAAGTGTAGTATGGAGCAATGTTGTAGAATTTGCCAAAGGAAAAAGTACCTACTCGTTCAAACTGAATGACTTGCAGGCAGGTAACTATATACTTGTGCTGAGCCATGGAGAAAGCAATTTGTCAAAAACTATAGTAATCAATAAATAAATGAGTCTATTGCTTTTAATGAGATTCAGGATTGTTCCAATCGTACTTTTATCAATCCTGTACCAATATTCTTTAGCGGAAATTATCCCTAAAGATGGAACTGGTATTAACCATACGGATGTTTATTTTGAAGAAGAGCAAGTATTGAACGCTACGGATTATTTACTTGAACTATACTGCGATACAAGTCATACCGGTAAGGAGCAATTTCTGCTGGCAACTGTCAAAAGTCCGATTCCTGTATTCTGGACCAGCAACCTTCTATGGAATGCCAGATATGAGTGGAGGGTAAAGGCTAAAGATGGTAATGGGCAGATAATCAATCAGTCTGCTACTCATTTCTTTAGCACAGTTCCTTTAAAAATCAGAAGCTCTTTGGAATATAAAGTGAATGTGATTACGAATGACAAGGATAGAAATGCTGGTGGTTATATAGTTGTTGACCATTTAAGAGCAATAATTGACCGTTCGGGAAGAACTGTATGGACACTACCTGACATGCCTGAACTGGTAACGGATAGGACACAGCTGCGCGACATGAGAGTAACAAAAGATAATACCATAACCTTTATAAGCGACTCCAGCATCGCAGAAATTACCATGGATGGCGAAATAGTATGGAAAGTATTGTACCCATATATATTCATGGGAGATACCATCGAATTTCACCATGACTTCAGAAAAACCGATTGGGGAACCTATCTGGTGTTGGGTAATAAAATTGTATCCAAACCTGTAGCAACTTCAAGCAATAAGTTATCAAATGGTGGCTTGGCGAAGGATAATTTTAATTACAGAAAAAGCCGTGTAGGAATGGCTATGGAGTTTGATAAGGCAGGCAATGTAATCTGGTCATGGGATTCTGAAAAATACCTGCGCGATGAGGATCTATATTTTAAAGAGAGTAATAATATTACAGCGCATATGAATGCACTGGGGGTTGATAAGGATAATACTACCATATTTCTAGGGTTCAGGAACCTGAGCAGGATTATTAAAATAAATAAAGCCACTGGTAATGTTGAAAACAGCTGGGGTGAAAAGTATCCTTCAAATCAGGTGCATCATGAAGTTGATTTTTTTCAATACCAGCATGATGCTACCCTGTCTTCTAATAATGCTATACTAATATTGGACAATGGAGAGAGGAGCTCAAAGATAAGTTCCAAAGTAGTAGAATTTAAGCAGGATTTCGGTCCCGGTGAAAATCCTGTTTTATGGAGTTTTTCTTTAAAATTTGACAGTCTCTCTGATGGTAAAAGTGCAAGAGGCGGAAATGTAGTGGAGTTACCCAATGGTAATCGTCTTATATGTGGGGGAGAGTTGAACAGAATTATAGAAGTGACCCATGATAAGAAAGTAGTATGGGATGCATTTCTAACTTCCTTAAATCCAAAATCAAAAAGGAAAAATAATACATGGGTAGATTTTGACCAATACCGTGCAAATTGGATCAAGGAATTAAAGGAATATCACTTTTGGATCAGCAATGTCACACAAGAAAAAAAGGCTATTATGTTTAAATTAACCAATACAGGAAATGCAAAAGACCATTATACCGTATCGGCTTATGACGCCAAAGGAGAAAAAACTCAGGAGATCGAAACCAAAGTAATTGCGCGGGGAGAAACAGTAAATGTGAGAATGAACATTAAAAACTACGAATCAGATTTAATTAAAATTCTGGTAACCTCAACCAGTGATAAAAGAATCAGTAAGAGTAGTATTTTAAAGGCTAAAAATTAAATAATCTTTGAAAGCAGCATCGGTAAGTGATATTAAGAAAGAGCTACTATCCCTCAGTAAAAAGGAGGTAGATGAACTGTGTCTGCAACTGATAAAATATAAAAAGGAAAATAAGGAACTTGCTACCTATATACTTTTTGAATCGGGAGATGAGAAAAACTATGTAGTACAGGTAAAAGCACTTGTAGATGAAGCGTTTTCGGAGATAAATAAGCATAACTTATACCAGGCAAAAAAGACGCTAAGAAAGATACTACGCCTGGTAAATAAGTATTCAAAATACTCAGGTAATACCCAGACCCAGATTGAACTGCTGATCTACTTTTGCGAGGGATTGAAAAACAGCGGCATAAGGATGGGACACAGCGTAGCTATAACTAAAATATATGCCTCGCAGATACTAAAAATAAAGGCATCGGTAAAGACGCTGCACGAAGACCTGCAATATGATTATCAATCATTGATAGATGCGCTTTTATAGCCTTGCAAAAAAAATACAGAACTATGAATTGGATACTAGTGATAATAGCCGGCTTGTTTGAAGTCGGTTTTGCAACCTGCCTGGGAAAGGCAAATGAAACAAGTGGAAACGTGGCTACGATGTGGCTTGGCGGATTTTTGGCATGCCTGATAATAAGTATGNNCAGACCCTGCCGATAGGTACGGCTTATGCCGTATGGACGGGTGAGAGGGCGGTGGGTACTGTAATTATTGGCATTCTTGTTTTTAAAGAACCTGCCGCATTCTGGAGGATATTTTTCCTGGCTACGCTTATTGGCTCCATTATAGGACTGAAGGCGGTTTCACATTAATATTAACAAGCAATGATTGACTATAACAACAAAGTATTTAAGCCGGTAAGCAACAGCGATAACGGAGAAGTGGATGGAGATACCCTATTCCATTATAAGCAGCAAGGCAATATCCTGAGCTGCGTGTACCATGGCCCGAAAATAAACCATGGACAGCTGATAGGCCTGGTAAATGAGGAGGGAACTATCAATATGCGCTACCATCAGGTAAATGCTAAAGGAGAACTGATGACGGGAGTGTGCAACTCAAGCCCTGAGATAATGCCAAACGGAAAAATAAGGCTGCATGAAAAGTGGCAATGGACCTCGGGTGATTTATCAGCAGGTGAATCTACGCTTGAGGAAATTTAATCTATGAATCCATTAAGCTGCAAATCGCTATTTATGCAAATGAAATCTGCTATAATGAAATATACCATACCTGTTTTTTGTGCGCTGCTCTTATCTATAACAGCCTGCAAAGACGATAAGAAAAAACCGACAGATGAAAAACCAACACTTGAAAATACGTACGGTTTTGGAGTGCTTGATAGAGTAAAAGGAATATGGTCAGGACCTGTAACCTCTACTACGGCTTTGGGAGGATATCCTGAATGGGTAGTGGATTTTCGACCGATAGCCGACAATCAGATTTCTGCCAAGAATGAGTTGGATACGTTGAACGACATACACATGTCGTTTTTTATAGTACGCTACAAAGATGCCTATAAAGTTGCTTTCAGAAATGGAGGCTCCTTTGCCGGAATGAAGCGTGTGTCGTACTTTATAGTAGATAGTGTCTCTGAAAACGGAACCGATGCTTACTACAGATTTTCGGAAATAATAAAAGGCAAGAACCGCGCTTATACCGAAGTAATATTTAAACAGGACAGCATGGTCATCAGTTCATATACCAACAAATATAATGCCCAAGCCACATCAACACCGCACATGAGCTGGAGGGCCGGATTACAGGATGCTACATCCACCCAGACTGCGGTTTCAAATTTTGGATTTCCAAAGAAAACATTGGCAAAGGACTTTTCTACCAGCTTTGACGGGCAGCAGGAAGCTGTTTACTACTCACTAACCGGCGACCCATACCCTGAGAACCAACAACCCTATCTGGGCCAAACAACAATAAACTATAATTTCGGAGCAGGATACACGCCCAATCCAGCCAGGAAAGTATTTCTTTTAATAACCACTAAACCCCTGATAAATGGATTTGCCCTTGACCTGAACAACTGGAAAACACGATCGAGGTATGTAATACTTTCAGCTAATGACCTGAGCTATACTTTTAACTACATGCACCCGGGAAGCTATTTCTTATACGCTTTGTATGACAGCGATGGCAACAATAGCATAAGCAGCGGAGATTGGGTGAGTGCTACAAACACCACATTTAATCTTGCAGCACAAGGAACCAGCACCGCAAGTACTCAGATAAACTTTACTATTCCGTAATACTACCGGATGATACTCAACATCTGAGTTTTGGCCTTTCCATTGGTGTAGTGCATTCTTAAGTAATAAATGCCTTCAGGAAATTCGCGAACATCGATTGTTTGAGTATTTGTATGAGCCGTTTCCTGCAATACAGTTTGGCCAATGCTATTGATGATAGTAAAATCGGCCAAAAGAGTATTGGAACCATAAGAAGAAATGGTAACCCTATCGGATGCCGGATTAGGATAAACCTGGAGCAGGTCGAAATCCGGTTCACCATCCAACGAAGTATAAAAACCGCCAACGGAATCGCAGTAGGAAACAGAACAGCCAGCATTATCCGTTACCTGCACACAATACTTAGCGTTTGGCACTCCGGTTATATAGGTATTAGTAGATGAGTCTTCCCATAGATAGGTGTAAGGCAATTGGCCACCGGTAGCGCGCACATACAGGTTACCATCCTGGGCGGTACTGTTTGTTGCGCTCTGCTTGGTCACGGTGGTTACAACGATAGCAGGGTTGCTTTCAAAAACAGGTGCAATACCAGTAGCCGTACAGCTGCCATCGCTTACTGTTACGGTATAAGTTCCCTTGCCAAGGCCTGTTGCTATTTTGGTACTTTGGGACGGGGTAGTGTTCCAAAGGTATTGGTAGTTGCCATTTCCGCCGATGGCATTAACTTCCGCAGTACCATCCTTATCGCCCTTGCATTTAACATCAAGCACAGATAAGGTAGTAGTGATAGGAACGGTAATAACTGAAGCCACATTGGCGAATACACATCCAAAGCCGTCAGTTACGCTCAAAACGTAATTGCCGGGTATGAGGTTACTTAGTGTACTGCCTACATTTCCGGTAGCCCATTTGTAGCTGTAGGTGCCGGGATTAGTGCTTGTAAACGCAGTGGTGATCCTTCCTGTATTAGTACAGGTTGGAGTAACGGTGAAACTGAAAGCCGGTTGTATCTTACAAGCGCTTTCCATGATCATCCTCAACATCAAAGGGCGGGTAAACCGGTCGGTTCCTATGATGGAATCCACCTCCTCCCCTGTTGCCCAGCGTTGGAAAGGATTGCCTGAGTAATTCAGCCAATGCGTGTTTTGTTCTTTGAAATCTTGTGTAGTAACTATTCCCAGACTCTTGTTCGTCTTTTCTACGGCAACTAATAGATACTTGCCTACGGGTAGGGTTTTGAAGTCTATAAAATTAAGCTGGATGTCTTTGCCATTAATGGAATCTGCGGATGTAATAGTGTATTCAGCAGTGCTATCTACCAATGCATCGGGCTTATTGTTCAGGAAGGAGTATAAGCGGAATTTAGTTGTTTGACCGATGTTAGCTCCTTTTGTCCTGATCCAGCCAGCCTTAACTTTGGCGGCAAATTGAAGGCTGTACACGACTCCTGTCTGAGCATTTGCAAAACCGCTGGTGTAAGTTCCCGTTATACTACCCTTATCGCGGGCATATATGGTATCTGTAAGTATAAAAGTATATAAAGCAGTATCATTAGACAGATTAGCATCGGCAACATTGGTTTTAACGCTGTATACTACTTTATACGTGCCGGTATCTTTTGGGGTATATGCGCTGAATGTCTGCGCTTGTATAAGACCTGGTAAAATAAGTCCGGCAGAAGCGCTATCCAATTTTACCAAAGTATCATTCCTGAAAATCTGCAAGTACGTTTTAGATGATGGAATAGCGTTGTTGCCGTTATTTATCAAAACACAGCCCAGGCTTAGCAGAGTCCTATGAGCACGGGGTATCTGAGAATAATACGTTGGTATCTCGGTATGATTAAAGGTGAGATCATAAGGCGGCTTAAGCGAAACATCGATATCATCTATAAGTAACAGAGACTTATTATAGGAGTTATTCCTGAATGCGAGATATACCGTTCCTGAATAGGATGATAAATCAATGGTTCTCTTAGTTCTGGTGGCAAACTCTGCATTAGTGGCAAAAAGAATGGTGCTGAAAGACGCTGTCTGGTTATTGGTTGTAGAGATGCGGACTTCGTAGCCATCCCTGAGATTAGAGTCCAAGGCTTCGGCTTTCCAGGTCAGTATGGCACCTCCCGTAAGGTTGATAGCAGGTGTAACCATCCAATCATCGGAGTAACCATCGGGCGAATAAAAGCTGGTACTGATTGCAACGGAATCTTTGGTGCCGGCGCCAAACTCGTACCCAACCCATGCATTGGCGACAAAATTGACTGTTGGCGCAGGTGTGCGATTATCGTTATTATAAAGCGTAAATGTATTGGGAATTCCTTGCTGAAAGTTTTCTGAGAATATACTTTGGGCACTTATATCAGATATAAACACACGGGTACATAACACCAATAACAGAAGGCGTGAAATTAATTTCATGCAGAGGGATTTCTGTTTTCTTATTTAATCAGTTTCCACTAGCCAATATAGCGAGTTATTTGGCTTTACGCGAAATATTTGCAGAAGATTCGTTTAGAGCAGTTTCTTGCTGAGTTTCTGCAACATTTATTCTATCAAGTGCAGATTTGAGGCTCGCAATCTGATTTAGGTACTGGTTTTTATACTTAGCAGGCAACGGTTCAGATATAGCTCCTTTCTGTTTAAAGGGATCAACCTGCTGACCGTCTTTCCAAAAACGATAGCAAACGTGGGGGCCTGTGGCAAGTCCGGTGCTACCTACGTACCCGATTACCTGTCCCTGGCTAACGCGTGAGCCTCTCTTTACACCCTTAGCTATCTTGCTCATGTGGAGATACTGGGTTTTGTACTGACCATTGTGCCTGATCTTTACATAATTACCGTTGTACACCTTGAAATGTGCATCTTCCACAATACCATCAGCAGTAGCCATGATAGGAGTGCCGTAAGCTGCAGCATAATCTGTACCCAGGTGTGCTTTCCAAACTTTGGTAACAGGATGAAAACGGCGGCCGGCAAACTTTGAGCTTATTCGGAAGAATTTAAGAGGCGCTTTAAGGAATTGGCGTTTCATGCTCTCACCTCTCTCATCGTAGTACTCCCCTTCGTGTGCTTTATCCTTTTCGTAGTAGAATGCATAGTTGTCCTTCCCTCCGCTATTAAAGATGCAAGCCTGGATTTCGCCCACGCCCACGCTTTCGCCCTCTACAAAGTCTTCGTCATAAATGACTTTGAAGTAATCGCCTTTCTGTAAGCGGTAAAAGTCAATAGCACAGGAGAAGATATCTGCCATCCTGACTGCTAATGAAGATGGAATATTGCTGTTTTCAAGCGTTTCATAAAGAGATGACTCTATCTTCCCTCCTACTTCCATGTGCTTGCGCTCTACCTTGTTCTGGCCGTGATACAGGTAAGCTGAATCTTCCAGGTTAAATACAATGAAATTTATTTTATCCTGCTCATAAATCAGCTTTTTAGGCTTCATGCCCTCCGCAGTTTGCTCCATTACTACGGTACAGTTATTGCCTGCCCTTATTTTATTCAGGTTAAATACCGATTTGGATTCAGAGATAAAGTATTGAACCACTGAGGCAGCAACATTGTATTTTGAAAGTATATCAGGAAAAAGCTCGTTTTTTTGTACGTTGTGCGTAAGTAAATGAAACCCTGTAAGGTTCATTCCATACATATACACGGGCTTGGGTGCAGGTTTTTGAACAGGCGTACTTACTAAGGCTGTTGCGGATTTGTTAGCTGGTGTTAACCAAGTCGCTAACCCGGACTTTATACCATCGGAGTATTTACCGATTACAAATGCCAGAATTACTACTAAAACGCCACCAGTTATGTAAAGTACTTTTCTATTCATTGCTTCAAATATATAATAGCGTGTTTTTGAATGCTAAGATAGGCAGGAGTAGTTTTCAAATATGCGTAAGCCCCTGTTTTATAAAAAAGACATATCAATAACAAATGAAATAGTCATCGTTAGCATAAATTGAGAAATATATAAGTGTAAAAACTTGACAAGGGGGGTATGCAAGACGTATATTCGCGCCCTTACAAAAAAACGGAATTCCGTAAAATTCTAATTAATATGAAATTATCTGCATTTGATTTTGAACTTCCTAAAGACGCTTTAACAGAATATCCTGCCAAAAACAGAGATGAAAGCCGTCTGATGATAGTTAATAAAGCTACCGGTAAAATTGAACATAAGGTATTTAAGGATGTGATGAAGTATTTTGGTGATGGCGACTTAATGCTTGTCAACAACACGAAAGTGTTTCCTGCGCGCCTGTATGGCACAAAAGAAAAAACAGGTGCTAAAATCGAAGTTTTCCTTTTGCGCGAATTGAATCGCTCTTCATTGCTTTGGGATGTATTGGTAGATCCGGCGCGTAAGATCCGTGTTGGCAATAAGCTTTATTTTGGCGATAACGATGAGTTGATTGCTGAAGTAGTAGATAACACCACAAGCAGAGGACGTACTATACGCTTTTTGTTTGATGGAGATTACGAGAAATTCAAGAAAGTATTGTATGGTTTGGGAGAAACTCCACTACCTAAATACTTTAAGCGTAAGCCTGAACCAATGGATGAGGAGCGCTACCAAACAGTTTATGCTAAGGTAGAAGGTGCCGTTGCTGCTCCTACTGCAGGATTGCACTTTAGCCGTGAGCTGATTAAGAAAATGGAAATTAAAGGCGTTGAGTTTGCTGAAGTAACGCTTCACACCGGGCTTGGAACCTTCCGTACTATAGATGTAGAGGACCTGAGCAAGCACAAAATGGATGCTGAGTATATAGAGGTGAATGAGAAGTGCTCTAAACTGGTTAACGAAACAAAGGATAAAGGAAAAAAGATTTGTGCAATAGGAACAACGACTATGAGAACCATAGAAAGTTGTGTGACTGCTAGTAAATACCTGAAACCATACGAAGGCTGGACAAACCTGTTTATCCATCCTCCTCATGAATTTCATATTGCCAATTCAATGATAACCAATTTCCATGTGCCAAAAAGTAGCTTGCTTATTATGGCAGCGGCCTTTGGTGGATATGATCTAATAATGAAAGCATACGAAGTAGCAATAAAAGAAAAGTATAAATTTTTCAGCTATGGCGATGCCATGTTGATTATTTAAGCTGTAATCAAGAACACATAGAAAAGCCCCTTTAGAAATTCTAAAGGGGCTTTGTTTATTCAGGCATTTCCGTAACAAGTACTAACTAAATCTTGACTTAATTTTTTCAATCAATGACTTTATTTCTGCAGCATTTGAAGCGCTGGCCTGCACAAAATCTGCCGGTCCTCCACCTTTAATATCAGGAGCCAGCTCTTTTAACAGTTGATTGCCATTTACCCCAAATGATGGTGCAATACGCAAATGTACTACCTGCTTGTCGTTGATGTTTGCAGATAGTACCAATACGTAGCTATCCTTTAAATCTCCTACTAATTGAATACCGAGCTTGCGCAAGGCATCTACCGATTGTATATCAACTTTATCCGAAGCATAGAATTTAGTAGTGCCTAATGGTTCTACTTCCTTTAGTATCGATAATTTAAGAACAGCAATCGCCTTATCTTCAAACTGTGACAATTGCTTTTTGAAGCCTTCATTCTCTTCCTTTAAGGTATTTATCGACTTCAACAGGTCTTTAGAATTGTTCAATGCAGCTTTAACCACAGATAACTGCGCAATAGCATCATTTACCAACTGGAGAGCTTTAGTGCCCGTTACAGCTTCAATTCTACGCACGCCCGCGGCTACAGAGCTTTCAGATGTTATTTTAAATAATCCGATTTGTCCAGTTGCCTGCACGTGTGTGCCTCCACACAACTCACGGCTAAAATCCTTATCGAAGGTTATTACCCGAACGAATTCACCATATTTTTCTCCGAATAACGCCGTAGCACCCATCTTCTTTGCTTCCTCTATAGGTACACTACGCCTTTCGTCCAAAGGAATATTCTGCATGATTTTTTCATTGACAATCTGCTCTACCTTAGCTATATCTTCATCAGAAACTTTGGCAAAATGCGAAAAGTCGAAACGCAGGTATTCTGTATTTACAAGTGAGCCTTTTTGCTGAACGTGCTCTCCTAATACCTGCCTCAAAGCAGCCTGTAAAAGGTGCGTTGCACTATGATTCTTAATTGTTTCACTGCGCTTGCTGATATTGATAAGCGCATTTACGCTGGCATCTATTTTAGCAGGCAGTTTTTTGGTGAAGTGTACAATCAGGTCATTTTCCTTTTTTGTATCTAATACGTCTATTAGTTCTCCTCCAAAGTCCAGTGTTCCTGTGTCTCCTATTTGTCCACCGCTTTCGGCATAGAAAGGAGTTTTATCCAATACAAGCTGATAAAGTGTTTTATCCTTTTGTACCACCTTACGATACTTAATTACATGTGCTGATGATTCAGTTTCATCATAGCCTACAAACTCAGATTTACCATCTTCACCAAGTATGGTCCAATCGCTTTGCTCTGTAGCAGCTGCGTTACGGGCGCGATCTTTTTGTTGCGTCATTTCTGCAATAAATCCAGCCTCATCCACACTATAATTTTTCTCAGAAGCCATCAGGCGTGTCAAATCCAATGGGAAGCCATAAGTATCAAAAAGCTCAAAAGCAATTTTGCCTGAGATATTTGTACTATTCTGTTTTACAAGATCCTCTTCTATTACCGCAAAGCGTTTAATGCCATTGGATAGAGTACGTAAGAAAGAGCTTTCCTCTTCTCTGATCACATTAATGACAAAATCCTGTTGAGCCTTCAATTCAGGGAAAACATCTGCAAACTGCTTAGCCAGCAAAGGAACCAGTTCATTCATAAATGGCTGTTCAAATCCAAGGTATGAATAACCGTAGCGAACTGCACGGCGCAGTATACGGCGTATTACATAACCAGCACCACCATTACCCGGTAGCTGCCCGTCTGTTATAGCAAATGCGATTGTCCTGATATGGTCTGCAACAACACGCAGTGCAATATCAATCTTCTGGTCTTCAGTAAGTATGCCTATAACTTTGCCATCACCTGTAAGTTTGGGTGCGGTGAATTTGTAAGGCTTACCACTCTTTTCGGTAAGAAACTGTATCATTGGCTGAAATACATCCGTATCGTAGTTGCTGGTTTTCTGCTGAATAGCAACGCACAAGCGCTCAAATCCCATACCTGTGTCAACATGTTTTGCAGGAAGTTTTTCAAGGCTTTTATCAGCCTTTCTATTGAACTCCATGAATACATTGTTCCATATCTCTATTACCTGTGGGTGGCCGGCATTTACCAATACGTTTCCATCTGTAGCAGCCCTTTCTTCTTCTGTTCTAAGGTCTATATGAATTTCACTGCATGGACCGCAAGGACCTGTATCGCCCATTTCCCAAAAGTTATCCTTCTTATTACCGCGCAAAATCCGGTCTTCAGCTATATATTTTTTCCATTGGTCGTAACTATCGTGATCAAAATCAAGATTTTCGCCTTTATCGCCCTCAAATACGGTTACGTAAAGCCTGTTTTTGTCCAGTTTATATATCTCTGTCAGCAGTTCCCAACTCCACTGTATAGCTTCAGGTTTGAAATAATCGCCAAAACTCCAGTTACCAAGCATCTCGAACATAGTATGGTGGTATGTATCCACGCCTACCTCTTCCAGGTCGTTGTGCTTGCCGCTAACGCGTAGGCACTTTTGGGTATCGGCCACACGAGAGTATTTTATAGGCTGATTGCCCAGAAAAATATCCTTGAAAGGCGCCATACCACTATTCACAAACATTAATGTAGGGTCATTTTTCACAACTATGGGTGCGCTGGGTACTATCTTGTGTCCTTTACCCTCAAAAAAGTCTAAAAACGCTTTTCTTATCTCAGATGATGTCATTATTACCACAATATTTTTTGAAGAAACTATATTCGTTTTTTAAAGAGTTGCGAATGTAGCAATTCTGAGTTTTAAGTTTTCCCGTTTGGGGGAATTTATCTAAGGTTTTATGGCATTATTTAAGAAGAACGAAAAATATATATTTAATACACATACACTCAGCTACGAAAAGGCTGTGGTTACGTGGGGTTCTAGGCTTTTGCGCATTTTTGCCTTTATATGCGCTTCGCTTGTATTTTCTCTGGGTATTTCGTCAATAGCATATCTTTTTATTGACTCCCCTAAAGAGAAAATATTGAAAAGTGAGCTAAACACAATGAAGGACAGGTATAATATCCTGAATACAGAAGTTAAATCGTTAAGTGAGGTAGTGGATGAACTTCATTACCGGGATGGAAATATTTACCGTGTGTTATTTGAAAGTGACCCAATACCAACAGAGTCATGGAATGCAGGCGGTGGGGCAAACAAATACAGGAATCTGGACAAATACAGCAATGGCGATTTAATAAAAAATATATCCGTTCGGGTAGACAAGTTAAAACGCCAAATGGCACTACAATCTAAAAGCTATGATGATATAGCCAACCTAGTAAAAAATAGGGAGCAAATGCTTACCTCCATACCATCTATACAACCGGTAACTAATAAGGATCTAACCCGTATGGCATCAGGATATGGGATGAGAACCGATCCTGTTTATAAGGTTAGGAAGTTTCATGCGGGCATGGATTTCACATCACCTGTAGGTACCGAGGTATATGTAACTGGCGATGGAGTTGTAGACAATGTAAACTTCTCGTACGGGGGATATGGAAACGAAATAGTGGTAAATCATGGTTACGGTTACAGAACACGCTATGCGCACTTATCCAAATTTAAGGTAAGGCCAGGGCAAAAAGTTAAACGTGGTGATATTATTGGATTAGTTGGCAATACAGGCAAATCAACCGGTCCCCATCTGCACTACGAAGTACTAAAAAATGGCGAGGCGGTGAATCCTGTATATTACTATTACAACGACCTGAAAGATGACATGTTCTCCAAAATGTTGGAGAAAAGTGCTAACGAAGGTCAGACACTTGACTAAGAGAAATTTTCAGTCTTAAATTTTGATTTTTCGGGTTATATTACCATTGTCGGTTCTTGTTGAAACCAGATATATACCTGCCGGCAGATTAGTAGCATTCAATACATGTATATTGATATCTGAGACAGTTCTGGCAAGTACCCTTCCCGACATATCTATTAATGTACTCTCATGCAGGTTGCCACGGCAAGCATTAATGCTGATGCTTGCAGACGAAGCACTATATGCAAATATTGGGCTGCATCCTTCACGAACTACAGTTATACCTGTTGGTGTAAAGCTCAATCCCGTAATATCCTCAATCCAATCTATGTAATTACTGACTTTAGTATAAACTCCAGGAAAGTTAGCAACTCCGCAATCATCGCCCCAGCTAACAATTCCAGTTTGAACCATGGTACCATTTTCATTTACGAACAGCGGCCCTCCGCTATCGCCTGAGCAAGCATCCTTTCCTCCAGCCATGAATCCTGCGCAAAGCATATTTATTGTAATCTCTCCATCATATGAATTTGCCCCATTGCAAACATTGCTTGCAACAATTGGCAGGTTGACTTTTTGTAAGGTGTCTGGGTAATTCCCATTATTATCCAAACTGCCATAACCTATACAGGTATTTACTTTTCCCACAGCTATTAAGGTAGTGTCATTTTTACTTGGAAGCCTGACCGGAGTGATATTGTTAACAGGGGTTTTAAGTTTCAACAGAGCCATGTCATTATCCAGGCTTACATTGTCAAAATTTGGATGCAGATAAATAGTTTCAACTGAATCTATGGAAAATCCGGCTACAGGATGCGTCAAATAATAGACTTTGAAAAATGCAATCATTTCTGCGGCTGTCATACCTTCTGTGCAATGTCCTGCTGTTAAAACCCACTCCGGGGCTATTAAAGAACCGCCGCAAAACTGCTCTGCAGGATCCACAGAATAAGAAAGTCCTGCAAGAAATTCATATTGGCCGGGCGTTACGTTGGAACCACCAACTATACGTGCCTGACTAAATGCATTAATTGTAAAAATAGAGGTCAACAAAACAAGAAAACTGCTTTTCATACACTTAGATTTATTATAATTTACTGCTATTGCTAAGCAGCCAGGGTAAAGTAGAAGGTAGTCCCCTCTCCTTCTTTGGATTCCAACCAGATTCTGCCATTGTGAAGTTCTACAATCTTTTTACAGATTGCTAAACCCACTCCGGAACCTTCATAAGTGGCCTTATTATGTAATCTTTTAAAAGCCTGAAATATAGTATCGTAGTATTTATCAGATATTCCGATACCATTATCCTGTATAAAAAAAATCTGTTGCCCGCGTTCATATTTAACTCCAACTTTCACATGAGGAACTACATCAGGTTTGCAATACTTCAATCCATTAGAAATTAAGTTTTGAAAGAGTTGCATCATAAGAGATCTTGTTGATAGCACAACCGGTAGAGCACCAATCTCAAGTATTGCCTCCTTTTCCTTAACTGCCATTTGAAGAAATTCCTTAACCTCCTTAACTATGCCATTAAGATTTATCTGGCGGAAATCCCTTTCTACATCATTCAATTTAGCATAGGCTAACATATCCTGTATCAAAAAGTCCATTTGCCGTGTACCATTGGTGGCAAAGCCAATATACTCGGTTAATTGAGCATCGCTCTGCTCCATTTTCTTCAGCTTTCTATCTATCAAAGTAAGAAATCCAGAAATAGTGCGCAATGGTTCCTTTAAATCATGGCTTACAACATGTGCAAATTCTTTGAGATTCTCATTTGATTTTTTCAGCGCTTTTGTGCGCTCTTCTACTATTAATTCCAGGTATTCATTCTGAATTTTAATGTTATTTGAAATTCTTATATTTTGCTTTATCAGATCTTCTGATGAGCCAATTATAAAGTGAAAAACTACTCCACTTAAAACAATTCCAACCAAAGCAACAATATAATGCTGGTAGATACTTGCTTTGACAACTTCTGAAGCTAATGGATGAAGATATACAATTGAGGAATGGGCAGTAAGAATTAATCCTCCCATAAATGAGTAAAAGAATATTCGGCTCCGCGAACGAAAAAAAGAAATACATAAAACGTATGTACCAAGTAATGCTACCAGCGATACGTATATTTTATACTGTTGTTGAGGCACCTCAGAAAGCCAATCATCTAATAAATCAGCAATACAAATGACAATAAGGCAAGTCCATACAAGTACCTCTGCGGCTACCTCAACCTTATCAATTTTAATTAAGTATAAACAAACAAAAGCTCCAATAATCCCGGCAATATTAGCCATGAGAATTATATTACCCATATCTGCTGTTTGTTGCAGAAGTGCTATTAGAAGAAAGAAAACAGCCATTGTAAGGGTTATATACAATTGCGATTTAATCTTGCCTTCATGAAATTCGTTTTCGAATTTATGTTCTCTTAAAAAGAAGTTATTTACTATTTCCGCTAAATACATTGTATTTCAAACATAAAATTTCTATGTCACACAATTACTATTTTTTTCATTTCAATTTGATACAATCACCTTATTCATAGTGTTCTATACACCATTTTCGCCAATAGAATCCTATAAATCATTTTTTATTTTAGCTTTACCTGTAATAAAAATGGAAGAGTTTTCTTCCGGTTCAACATAAAGTTCAGTGGCGGGAAAATTATATATAGTACCAACTCCTATTGGTAATCTGGAGGATATAACATTAAGAGCCGTAAGGATTTTAAAAGAAGTGGATGCGATTTTAGCAGAAGATACACGGCAATCTCAAAAATTACTTGCACATCTGGGCATTTCTAAACCTCTTATTGCTTATCATAAGTTTAACGAAAGGAAATCTGAAGAAAATCTGATACAGCGTATTAAAAGTGGCCAAACTCTGGCATTGGTAAGTGATGGAGGAACACCAGTGGTTTCAGATCCGGGCCATGTAATAATTCAGTCTTGCCTAACGGAAGGAATCGCAGTAGAATGCCTCCCGGGAGCTACTGCATTTGTCCCTGCATTGGTTAATTCCGGTTTAAATGCGGAATCCTTTGTTTTTGAAGGCTTTCTCCCCCATAAAAAGGGACGTGAAACTCAGTTAAAAAGGATAGCTATAGAACCAAGGACTATAATACTGTATGAGTCACCTTACAGGATAGTAAAGCTACTTGAAGAAATCATAAAATTTTGTGGAGAAAACAGAAAAGTAAGCCTTAGTAGGGAGTTATCTAAGTTCTACGAAGAAACCGTAAGAGGAACAGCAAAAGAGGCGCTTGATCATTTTAAAATAAAGGAACCCAAAGGGGAGTTCGTAGTGGTAATTGAAGGAGCATCTAAGTATCAAACCCTATTAGAAGAATAGCTTTACTAATTTGCATTTTTAACTACTTTTGTTGATATATTAATCTAATAATTTTACTAAATGAATAAGGGAATTACTTTAACTCAATATCTTGATGAAACTACAAATAGCGAATTAAAAGAAGTAATTCTTGCAATTGCAGCAGCTTCTGCCAGAATCTCTGAAGCAGTAAGGTTCGCTGGATTAAGTGATATTGTAGGTGAAGTGGGAACCACTAATGTTCAAGGTGAGGTGGTGCAAAAGCTTGATCTCTATTCTAATGAAATAATTGTAGAAGAACTTACCAAAACGATTCATTGCGGAGCGGTGGTTAGCGAAGAGACAGATGGAGTGTTGGCTCTTTCCGATTCAGGAAAATATATTATAGCGACAGATCCATTAGATGGTTCAGGAAACATTGATATCGCTGCACCTGTCGGAACAATATATGCGCTTTGGGAAAGAAATAACATCGGACAGAAAGCAACAGCAGATGACTTTATGCAACCGGGAGACAATGTCCTTTCCACCGGGTACGCATTATATGGCAGCTCTACCATCTTAGTGCTTAGTGTAGGTAAAGGAACAGTAGGATTTACATTGGATGCATCTGGTTCTTTCATACTATCTACACCTGCATATCAGCTATCTGAAAATGGGAAAATATATTCTCTGAATCAAGGAAACATCAATAAATTTGATGAAGGAGTTCAGGAGTTTGTCAATTGGTGTTCTGAGAATGACAAGGCAACTTCTCGTCCTTATGCACTAAGATACATCGGCTCAATGGTTGGTGATCTTCACCGCACTTTTATAAAAGGTGGAATCTTCATTTATCCGGCAAATAAGGGGGAGACTAAAGGTAAACTAAGATTGATGTATGAATGTATACCAATGGCTTTCCTTGTAGAGCAAGCCGGGGGGGCTGCTACTGATGGCAAGCAGAGGATACTGTCATTGCAACCAACAGATATACATGAAAGGACTGCAATATTTATAGGTTCTAAGAACAATGTTGCAAAATGTCAATCATTCCTGAAACAACCATCCACAGTTTAAATGAAACATATACTCTACATAGTATGTTCTTTTATCGCCCTTAATTTGGCTGCTCAACAAGCACCCAATGCACGTGCAGATGAATATTTCGTTTGTCCAGGAGATACTTTTGTATTCTTTCCTCTTGCAAACGATAACGACAATGATGGAGATAGTATTTTCATTTCAACCTTTATACCTCCCCTTCCTATTATCAGCCCCCCGAGCGGCAATTTTAAGTCTCAAGGAGATTCTGTAATTTTCATAGTAGCAAGCAATTTCTCCCAAACAGTCACAGCTGGTTATAGGGTATGCGATGTTACCGGAAAATGTAGCAATACCACAATAACATTCATTATTGATGGTGTTTGTAATGGACAAAAGCAGAATAGGGCTCCAAGACCTAAAGCAGATAATTATGCAGGTATTGAGGATTTAATACCCGTAATCATCGATCCACTTAAAAATGACATAGATCCTGATGGTGACCCATTAACATGGACAGCTATAAATCAACCTCAAAATGGCACATTAACAATGTTTTTAGGTAGAGATGCGTATAAACCTAATGCCAATTTCAACGGGGTGGATTTTTTCCTTTATAGAGCATGCGATACAGCAGGTAAGTGTGGTACCTCTATAGTTACAATTGTCATAGCTCCTGTAAACGACCAGCCATCTGTAAAGAATGATGCCTACACCACTAATGAGGATGTGCCTGTAGTTGCGAATGTAACTGACAATGATGATGATATAGATGGAGATAACCTTGAGATTAAAATCCGCAAACAACCTTCAAATGGAACAGTTGTAATGTCTCCTGACGGCAGTTTCGTTTATACTCCAAATCAGGATTATTCTGGACAGGATGAGTTTGAATATCAGGCGTGCGATAATGGCACTCCAAACTTCTGTAGAAATGCAAAAGTTACTATAACTATTGAGCCATTAAATGATGCACCCTATGCGGTATATGATACAATAGACATCCCTTCTTTTGGTGGAACATTTACCGTTAATGTAAAAGATAATGACAGGGATGCCGAGGGCAATTTATTTACGGTTAAGTTATTATCTATTGAACCTCACGATGATTATACTTATACCTTTTCTCCTGATGGTGGTCTTACAGTAAATGCAGTAAGAGGCTATTGTGGAACTGATACACTTTATTATCAGGCTTGTGATGATGAATTATGCGATACTGGCCGCATATACCTTATTGGCGGCAAGTGCGTGGCGGCGATAGATATTATTGAAGGCTTTTCTCCAAACGGTGACGGCATCAACGATAAACTATACTTTGAAGGATTAGATCAATTTGCGCCCGCATCCATTACAGTATTCAACAGATACGGTATGCCAGTTTTCGAAGCTGAAGATTATCTTAATGATTGGGATGGGCTAAACATGGTAAATAACCAGCCTATACCGGATGGCACTTATTATTATGTTTTAGAACTTTCCAGAAATGGAGGCAAGCATACCAGTTATTTAGTACTGAACCGCTAATTATAACGGTAGCCTTTTCAAATCATTAGGAACATCCACTGAAATACTTTCAAATTCGGTAAAGCTTAGTTTAATCTTATATCCGTTTTCCAGCCATCTCAACTGCTCCAGCATTTCTGTCTGCTCTAACTGACCAGCAGGCAGCGTGACCAACTCTTGTAGAACAGCCTTTCTATAGCCATACAAACCTATGTGCTTATAAAAAACAGCACCTGCTTCTGTATTTCTTACAAAAGGAATTACACTTCTGCTAAAGTACATAGCCTCATTATTCTTATTAAAAACAACCTTAACAATATTAGGTAGTTCAATAAGACTTAAATCAGTCTCTTTCTTTACCAAGGTTGCAATATCTATACGATCATCATTAAAGCAATCAGCTAGCTGATCAATTTGAGTAGGATTAATAAAAGGTTCATCACCTTGAATATTGATTACTATATCACATTCTACTACTTGAGCAACTTCATTACACCGCTCAGTTCCATTATTATGCTTTGTGCTTGTCATTACCGCCTCACCTCCAAATTCCAGTACATGGTCAAATATCCTGTCATCATCTGTAGCCACTACCACTGCTGTCAGCCTTTCAGATTTTTTGGCTTGCTCATATACCCGCTGAATCATTGTTTTTCCTCCAATATCAACCAAAGGTTTTCCCGGAAATCGGGTAGATGCATAACGCGCAGGAATTATTCCTATAATTTTCATTTCTATATAACTTAGTTCTATTGGCTTAAGGCTACGATCCAATAATTCCCTTGCTTTCTTAATACCTTTACTATGGAGTCTTTTCTTATAAAATCACCTTCTGAGATTGCATCATACCTCACACCATCCAATTCTATTTTTCCGGCAGGTCTTAAGTCGGCCACCACAGGAAGAAAAGTGCCAACTAAATCCAGCCTAGTATTTCCTGCAACTGAATATCCCTTACCGGAAGATAACTTCTCGCCTGAACTCAGCCTGTTCCAAAAGGTTGTTTTCAAAATCCGGTTTCCGAAGAGGAGCAAAAATATCAGCGGGCTTATCATCGTCACTGTAACGATTAAAAAAGATGTTCCAATCTCATCTTCAGGAACCAAAGTAAAATCAAAGTTGATATTGCGGATAAGGGCTAATGTTAAGCCGGCTACAATCAGAATAATCCCTGAAATACCTGTAACTCCAAACCCGGGTATTAAAAACACCTCAATACCTAGCAATATCACTCCTACAACAAACAACAGTATCTCCCAGTTTTGAGCAAGCCCTTCAATATAGAGTGGTGCAAAATAAAATAATGCCGCAATCATTGAAATGGCAATAGGAAATAAAGTGCCTGGAGCCTTAAACTCAAAATAGATACCTGCAAATATTATTAATAGCAAAATGCCGCTTACAAAAGGACTTAAGAAATGCATCATCAATTTTTGAGCGATGCTTACCTCATTGGTTATAAGTTTAACCCTATCGCCCCCAAGTCTTTCGAGCAATACTTTCTCGTCATCAATCCTTGCATTGCAATAGCCCACCTTTATTGCCTCTTCAGTGCTTAGCGTAATTATTTTCCCTCTTTCCTTAATCGAATCTATAACAACATCCTCATCAGTCATACCTTCAGCTATCAAAGGGTTCCTCCCGGTTTCCTCTGCGGTGGCTCTCATTTTCTTTCGCATATAGCTTTGGTATTTTTCCGGCATAGGCTCTCCTTGTTCATTTACCACTACAGCTGCTCCTATGGTGGAGCCACTACGCATATATATGCTATCGCAGGCTATACTGATAAGCGCCCCTGCCGAAGCTGCGTTGTTTTTGATATATGCCAGGGTCGGTATTTTTGTACGCAATAGGCTTGTTCTGATTTTATCGGCATCAGCTACTGCACCACCATAAGTATCGATATCTATTAGTATAAAATCAACCTTTTTAAGCTCTGCTGCTTCTACTGCTCTTTCAGTAAGGTAAGAAAGCGTTGGGTCAATTTCTCCATGCAATTCAAACTTGTAAACAGTAGCGCTTTGCTGGGCCATGTTTAACAAAGTAAACAGGCAGCATAGTAAAGTTGTTAAGAAGTGCTTGGAATAACTCATGTGCAATGATTCTAAAGCTAAATTTGTAAATAAAGTAATAGATAGCGGTATGAAGAAGTTAATTGGCCTTGTATTTTTTTTATCAGTGTTATTTATTTCTGCTCAAACAGATAATGTAACTATTCATACAGTAGATCAAGGTGAAACCCTATATTCCATTGCACGCACCTACAATATATCCACCAGTTCTATTCTGTTGGCAAATGGTATTAGCGACAAAGAAGTGAAGCTTCAGCTAAACCAGAAGATCAAAATTCCGGTGAAGTCTTCTGCAAATATTGTGCCTAAAGCTAATCCTGCACTTTTGTCACAGGAATCCTTGAAACAAACATCTAGTTCATTCTCCAAAGAAGGCGACCTTTTAATACATACAGTACAGAAAGGAGAAACATTTTACAGCATAATAAGGCAGTACAAGGTATTGGCCTACGATGTTATTTCAGTAAACAACCTTCCAAATACTTTAGTTAGAGAAGGGCAAAAATTAATCCTTCCCAATAACGCAACACTGCCTGAAATAAGCAATACTCCAAGTAAACCCTTAATTGAAAAACCGGAAATTCCACTTTCTGCCAAAGAAATTGAATCACCTGTAAAGAAAGAAGCTTCTCCAAAGCCTGCACCCAAGGTAACAATCACCGATAATTCATCCAAGCTAAACACTGCCAACACTTCTCATACAATCGCGAAAGGGGAAACCATTTATGCCATAGGTAGGCTATATGGTGTTACAGCATCAGAAATCATCAAGTTAAACAACATAAAAGGCGATGAGTACAAAGTAGGCCAGGTATTGCTTATACCAAATAGGAAAACTGCTACAGCCACAGTTAAGCCTATAGTTAAAGAAGAGCCAATACCTGTAGCTGCTGAAGAGCCCAAAAGCGAAGTTATCATTGTTCCTCCTGTTACTGAAACTAAGGAAGTTATTGTGATAAAAGAAGAGCCTGTTAAAGCTCCTAAGAAACCCGCATCCAAAAAAGAGACTAAAGAAAAGGAAAAGGTCAAGGAAGCAGATTTAGCCGCCGAAACTATCGAAGAAGCCAAATTGGTACTAGAGCCAAAGAAAGAGAAAGAGAAAGAGAAAGAGAGCACTGTTCCAGTTATAGCCAAAGAAGAACCCGTAATAACAAAGTCCGAGGAAAATACTCCTTCAACTGTAGTTGAAAATATTCCTGTAAAACCTGAACCTAAGAAGACAGTAGGCCCGGATGAATACGGAAATGTATTTGCAGCGTATGCTCAGAATGGATTAACAATGAAAAAAAGCCGTGGCACCGCAGTGTACCTTTCAGAATCAACCGTTGGCAATCCAAGTCTTGCTTTATACAACGGTGCTGATATTGGTTCTATCTTAAAGGTAACTAACCTTATGAACAAAAAATCTACTTACGTTAAAGTTATCGGGAGAATTCCTGGTGTTGAAGCTTCTACAGCGCTTTTAAAAGTTAGCAGTAAAGTAGCGGAACAACTAAGTGTGCTCGATGAAACTTTCCTTGTTGAGGTTAGCAGTTTTGCCAAAAATTAATGTCCCGTCGAAACCATGTTAAAGCCTGTATGCTGTGACATCTTTTTATCCAACTGGGCGTTAGCGATATCACCTATTTGAGAATATAGCAAACTTCTCTCCATATAATATTCATTCCTCTTTGCAGGCGTAGACAATTCTATCATTTTTGTAAGGCTTCCGATAGCATTCTCATAATCCGTTTTTTTCAGGTACAACTCATACATTTTTACATGTATCAGTAATGTATTCTGCCTGTATGGCAATGCCTGATCAAGGTTATGCAGCGCATCATCTATTTTATTCATCGCCTCTTGCGATAGTCCAAGATAATAATAGCACTCTCCTTCACCTCCACATGCCTGTAGATTCTTTTGAAAACAATCTACAGCATACTCATGTAAGCCATTACGGTAGTAGCACAAACCTAGATAGAATTGTAATCTTTTATAGTCTTCCTTTATATACTTAGCATCTTCCAGATCTACTTTAGCAGCATCTGTATCCCCATTTTTTACATGGATAATACCACGCTCATACAGCGCCTCTACACTGGGTTGTATTTGAATCGACTTACTGAAATCCTTCAAGGCATCTTCATTATTCTCCAGGGCTATATTTGCCAAACCTCGTTGAAGATAAAAATTAGCGCTGTTTGCCTGGCTGGCTGCTATACTATTATAGTAGTCGAGGGCTTCTTTATAATTACCCTCCTTATAAGCATTTGCAGCTTTATTCATGGTTTCTTCTAAAAGACCCACATTGGCCTTCAATCCAATAGATACAGCAAAACTTAGTACCAGTACAAAATACTTCATAGCTTTATTTTGTACATGTTTACGCAGATCCCTGCAAAAAGTTTCTTATATCAGAACTATTCTGGGGTCACTCTTTTGTACGAGGAAAAGAAACTGTTCCATTGGATGTTTACAACCCCTAGGATACCTTCTTTAATGATATTGCTATTCATTTTGCTAACCCCTTCTACCCTTTCAGTAAAAATGATAGGTATCTCACTTAGCTTGAATCCCAGCTTTTGAGCGGCAAATTTCATTTCAATCTGAAAAGCATAGCCCACAAACCTGATTTTATCCAGGTTAATAGTTTCCAATACCTTTCTCCTGTATACTACAAAGCCTGCAGTAGTATCTTTAATGCCAATCCAGGTTACCAGATTTACATAATACGATGCAAACTTAGAGAGCAATATTCTGTTATAAGGCCAGTTCACAAATCCCCCTCCTTTCACATACCTGGAACCAATCACCACATCTGCATTACCACTGGCTACTACTTCATATAGCCTTAGCAAATCATCAGGACTGTGGCTGAAGTCGCAATCCATCTCAAAAATAAACTCATACTGGCGTTTCAACGCCCATTTGAATCCTTTGATATATGCAGTTCCTAATCCTAATTTGCCTTGTCTTTCTACCAGAAATAATTGGTCCGGAAACTCTGATTGAAGTTTCTTTACCACGTCTGCAGTTCCATCAGGTGATCCATCATCTATAATCAACAGATGAAATGGTCGCTCCAGCGAAAACACCTTGCGTATCATCTTTTCGATGTTGCCAAGCTCATTATATGTGGGAATAATAACTACAGAGTCGCTCAATGGAATTTATTGTTTGAGGTCAGGCAAATGTAATAAAGCAATTAATACAATTTAAAATTTAAGGATTATTCAACATAAAAAAACCGACTACAAAAATTTGCAGTCGGTATTACATTTTTTGAATACTGAATAATGAGGGTATTCAGTCGTGGCGAGAACTAAAAAATAGAACCTGATACGGTAGTAGTGGTTGGAGCACTTACTACGATAGGTGTTGGATTGGTAGTGGGGAAGAAGATGTCGCCCCAACCACCTGTTACCGGGCCGATTGAACTTAGTGTCAATACGATTGCTGTTAAAGTTGCCATTTGAGAGAGAGATTTAATGTTTTACACAATTAATAATGTACCGTCGTGATATTGGATTATAAGTTATTCAATTAGAAAATTGAACCCGATACTGTAGTTGTGGTTGGAGCACTTACTACGATTGGTGTTGGATTTGTTGTTGGGAAAAAGATGTCGCCCCAACCGCCTGTTACCGGGCTTATTGAACTTAGTGTCAATACGATTGCTGTTAAAGTTGCCATGAGAGAGAGATTTTGATTTTTAAAAAAATTGCTTTTACACTACTGCCGAAATGCCTTCGTGGTTTTGGTTATCTGCCTGTAGAAGGAGTTGTTGGAGTAGTTACTACTACAGGTGTTGGATTTGTTGTTGGGAAGAAGATATCGCCCCAACCACCTGTTACCGGGCTTATTGAACTTAATGTCAATACGATTGCTGTTAAAGTTGCCATGAGAGAGAGATTTTTTTGTTATTCAATTATTTGAACAATGCAAAGATGCGACAACAGCAAGGGGGGGAGTTATTACACTATCAGGTAATAGTTGAAGTTCATTTTATGGAACGCAAAAAACCTAAACGATTGAAAAACAATCGTTTAGGCATAATTTTAGACAGACTTGTTCAGAGCTTCGTTTATATCGAAACCGTACGGTTATCTATTAAATTTTTGGTTTATACCCTATGCACTGCATAAAGTACTTGTTGTAAAAGACTTTTCGACCCGGGCTACATATCTTTCATTGCTGAACTATACATTTCCCTTTCGTATACTATACCCTTATGGAGTACCGTGTATGATTGGAGCGCTAGGGCCTTGACTAATACCCTGTAGATTTGTAAGATCAACAGGCTTTGCGATTGATGCTGTTAACAGCAAGGAGATTAATAATTCCATTGGTTCAAATTTTCTATAGCTTACGCCACCCAATGCAAAAGGTTACAGCTAAAAAAGCTTGCCACCTTATTAAACCCCTCTGAAACCATTGCGCTGCAACAGTTTCAAAACATTTAACTTATCATATAGAATCTTTATTTCAAAATCATTCCAGGGTATTTATGCCTGTCCCACCAACCTTATTTAACTTATCCGCAACTCCCCTATTGCGCCAAGCCCTTTTATTTGTTATTATGCAATAGCATAGCATTTGGTAATTTTCCTTTATCATAAAACACTCCGGATATGAAGGCTTTGGCTCCTGTCATTAACGCTATGAGCGATGATATGGTAGATATTTACGAATACCTGTTCGTAAACAGAAACGACTACCAGCTTACCAAAAAGTACAAGCTATGGGAATTGACCAAAGCCGGGCAGATAGAATCTGACTCCGATGCCCTTAAATTACTTTATGAGGGCAATGCAAATTCTAAGTCGGCACTGTCGCACTTAAAGGATGACCTGCACATGGACCTGGCGCTCATATTTATTGCAGAGCAGGTATTAAACCCTGTTAGCCGCAAAATGGCCATTAAGCACAACGATTTCGATATGATGTACCTGAACATGTATCAGATCGCTGTTCGCAGGAAGAGGCAATTGCAAAGCTCCCATCAGTTAGCTACCGACAACCTGAAAAAGGCGAAGAAATCCGAAAATCATGAAGCAGCGCTTATTAGCCTGAAAGAGTTATTGCTCATGGATGGTGGTTTTTTAAGGGATAAAAATATTAACTCACTTACTGATGATATCATTGATACAAGCAATGAATTGATCGCGCTAAAGGACACAATAAGGAAAAGAAGGAATTATCAGATAAAAGCTGGTTCATTGAATATTTTTGATGAAAACACTAAAAAAGAACTCGAAGATTTAGCCACTATTGCCGAAAGCCGATTTGAAGCGCTAAAATCAAAAAGGCTGGAAAATGAATTGTATGATATCAAATCCATAAAAGCTGAGTTCGACCACGACAAGGCAAACGTGAACAACTGGCTGGTGCTGCGGTACAATCTCCAGAAAAAGAATTCTCCGGCAGTTTTCGATCCTTTTTCTCTGGCCATGTCTACTATCGATCTTGGCTATTCTTACCTTCTGAACCATCAGTATCAAAAGGTAGATGAACTGTTCGATTATTTCAGTTCTTTGGAGCTTAGCGCACTTCCCATCTTTGTCCGCATGTGCGAAATCTATGCGCATTCCCTCATTTTCCGAGGCGATTATGCGGCCGCGCTCAAGGTTATAGGGCTTATCATTGCCCATCCCACCGCAAAAAGCTCTTACAGGGACTTCGAGGCCTTCCTTTATTATAGGGCTGTGGCTGAGTTTGGCTTAAAGGATTATAAAGAGGCACTGAAAACCCTCGATAAAACATCAAGCCTGCATAAGGCATTGACTGGTCTTTGGCTGGGTATCCGCATTCTGGAAATAATGATCCTGATAGAGAATAAGGACGAGGATTATGTAATCTATCGGGTGGAAGCTTTGAAGCAGTTGATGCACCGGAATAAAAAAGAGGAGCTTCAGCGGTATAAAACAATAGTGGAGGTTTTGCAGGCATTGGTTAGGAGTGGTTACGATTACAAAAAGGTTAAAGAGAACAATGCGGCCAAATTTATCGGGTTAGAAGGTAACGAACCACCATTGGCCTGGGATCCCAGCGGGCTCGAAATTATGCAGTTCGATAAATGGTTCAATGAACGCCTTTCAAAGAAAAGATAGCCCGCTTTCCATATAACGAATGAATTGGTACGATATTTGAAATAACAAGAATACTGTCTGTGGATTGCTTTTTTTGTAGCATTATTGAGCAACCATTTCATTTTGAGAGTAGCACTTTTAGTATTCATCTTATTATTTCTGTTCGGTTATACCCAGGCTCAGCATTCGCTGCGCCTTGTAGTGGCCGGGCAGGACGAAGAGAGCGAGCCGTTACCCTCTGTATCAGTTTCTATTCCCCAGCTCAAATTCATATCTTCTACCGATTCCGCAGGTGCTGTTTCTGTCTCCAATATCCCTGCTGGCGAATACACCATAGAATTTAGCCTCATTGGCTATTTTCCCAGAAAGCTGCACATCACAGTTCCCGATAGGGATAGCGCGGCACTGCGTGTCACCCTCGAGTCCAAGGAGGCAGAGCTGGAATCTATTACTATACTTTCTACCCGCACCAATAGCGACAAAGATGCCATTGCTACTCACGTAGATGTGGTCAACAGCGAGGAAATGAACGAGCGCAGCATCGACAAGCCCTCCAGCATTTCCCATGCAGTCAAGGAGCAATCCGGTGTTCAGGTGCAGCGCACCTCTGCCACCAGTGGTACATTCAATATCAGGTTGCAAGGACTCAACGGCCGCTATACCCAATTGCTCAAAGATGGCTATGCGCTTTTCGGTGGCCTCTCTGCAGGAGTGGGTATCGCGCAGATTCCCCCCATGGACCTGAAGCAGATAGAGATTATAAAAGGTCCCTCTTCTACCCTATATGGTGGCGATGCCATTGCCGGTGCGGTCAACCTTATCTCTAAAGAGCCCGTGGCTGGCAGGCCCGAGCGCGACATCCTTCTTAATATCGAAAGTACCCGCTCTATTGATTTGGGCACTTACCTCAGCCAGCAGTTCAAATGGATTGGCTTCACCTTTAGTGCCATGTACCGCAATCAGAAAGAGCGCGACTGGAGCCGCGACAATTTTGTGGAGTACCCCAAACTCAACCGCGTTTACCTCTCACCCCAGCTTTACTTCAATCTTGGCGCCAAAGCTAAGCTGAACATTGGCCTGAACTACACGTACGAAAACCGCCTGGGTGGTACCATACAGTATATTCAGAATAAGCAGGATTCACTCTACAACTATTTTGAAAAGAACGTTAGCAGCCGCATAGGTTCCAATGCGCGCTTTTCCTACGACTTCAGTACCCGGGGCAAATTGCAAATTCGCACTGCTTTCAACATCTACAACCGCGAGCTGAACCTTCCGGCCGATGTCTACCTTAGCAACAGCAGGTTCAAGGGGGCACAGCTCTCATCTGTA
This sequence comes from Bacteroidetes bacterium UBA7692, assembly GCA_002482725.1. Taxonomy (GTDB): domain Bacteria; phylum Bacteroidota; class Bacteroidia; order Chitinophagales; family LD1; genus UBA7692. Next base: position 33,935 of record DLGO01000158.1, read on the forward strand.
TCCGATGCTACCTATACTTATACCAAAGGCATCCACACCCTTATTGCGGGTATCGATTTCCGTTCCGATAAGTTTACCGAATCTCCCAAGGATACCATCCGCGCCCGAAACTACTCCTACAATACCATTGGTGCCTTCGCACAGTACTCGGTTACATTCCGCAGCAAAACAACTCTCGAAGCAGGCTTCCGTTCAGACTACAACCTTAGCAAAGGTTTCTTTCCGCTTCCGCATTTAGGCATTATGCAAAAATGGAAAACCTACCTCACAGCCCGCCTCAATGCCGGCCTTGGCTACAAGCTGCCCACCATATTTGTAGGCGAAAGCGAAGAGGCAAACTTCATCAATGTCAAGCCCCTGCCGGCAAACATCAAAGCCGAGTATTCTGCCGGCACTACTTTAGACCTTCAGGCGAAGCTGCCAAGCTTCGATGGTGTCAATATCACTTTCAGCCAGCTCTGGTTCTTCACCCATATCTTCAATCCGCTCATAGCCAAAACCACCACCAATCCCGATTGCCTTACCTACGATTGCGAGGATATCACCTTTGCCAATGCCGTTGGCAACATACAGACCAAGGGAGTAGAAACGCGTGGACAGATGTACTACCGTGGTTTCACATTTGCGCTGGGCTATACCTTTACCGACCACAGGCAAAACTTCAGCGGCACCTCTACCACAGGTGTGCTCACTTCGCGGCATCAGGTAGCATTGCTTACAGGCTACGAACTGTTCAACAAGTTTTCTATGGGTATCGATGCCTATTATTTCAGTCCGCAGACCCTTAGCGATCGCTCCACTACCAGGCCTGTGTGGGAGCTGGGTATCAACACCCAGCTGAACCTCAAGTACATTATCGTATTCGCCAACCTCGAAAATATCCTGGATATACGCCAAAGCCGCTACGGCCCATTGGTTAAGCCATTGCCTACGTTCAGGCATCCTAAATTCTCCGAGATATATGCGCCGCTTGAAGGCACGATATTCAATGCAGGCGTTAAAATACGCCTGGGCGAAATCGGCAGGAAGGATGACTAGCTAAATTTCCACCGCTTTTAGCTGTAGAAAACCCAGATAAAACACCCCACTATAAAAACAGAAAGCATTACTAATCTAAGTATTGTTTGAGTCCAAAGTGACATACTCTGCTATTTAACCTTACTTACGGGGGAAAGTTATAACTGGATTTTATACTATTGCAACTCATAATTATCAAACACAGAACAAAAACGTATGGCACTTTCTCCTGCTTTTTCCGAAATAATCGACAATGCTATCAAGGCTATCCATGCCCGTACTTTCTTTGCACAATACCCCGAGCATCCTAAAGCCTACGCAGAAGATGCCACCGCGCGCGGACAAGGCGCCTTCGAAAAACAGAGAGGACATAAGTTCGAAGAGCTTTTGCAAAGCAACCCTGTTAGCTGGGTTGGCGAAGAAGTTTCACCTTACCTTTCAGAACCGCTTAACATCACCTATCCTACTTTCGAGGTAGACACCCTAATAGTGCGTGCAGGCCGTGCCATGGAGCAGTGGAGGAAAGTTACTCCCGAAGACCGCGCCGAAGTTTTGGTAGACGCGCTTGAGCGTGTTAAGAACCGCTTCTTCGAAATCGCCTTTGCCACTCAGCACACCACAGGCCAGTCCTTTATGATGAGCTTTCAGGCCAGCGGCCCCCATGCCAACGACCGTGCTTTAGAGGCACTCGCTATCGGCTATCAGGAAGTTACCCGTTTCCCTGCACACATTACATGGGAGAAACCGATGGGCAAAACATCCCTTAAAATTGAGAAGTCATACAAAGCCGTTCCTAAAGGTATTGGCCTGGTTATCGGTTGCTCTACCTTCCCTACATGGAACAGCGTTCCGGGATTGTTCGCTACCCTTATCACCGGCAACAGTGCCATCGTTAAGCCTCACCCAAAAAGCATCTACCCTATAGCAGTGGTAGTAGCCGAAATCCAGAACGCCCTTAAAGAGAAAGGCTACGATACCAATATATGCCAATTGGCGGTAGACAGCAGCGACAGCCTTATCACCAAAAAACTGGCCGAGCATGAACTGGTAAAACTGATAGACTATACCGGTGGCTCTGCATTTGGCAACTATATAGAAGCGCTTCCGGGCAAAACCAGCTTTACCGAAAAAGCAGGCGTTAACTCCGTTATCATCGATTCGGTGGTAGACCTTAAGCCTGTAGTACAGAACCTGTCTTTCGCAGCCTCTTTGTATTCTGGTCAAATGTGTACCGCTCCGCAAAACTTCTTCATACCTGCTACAGGTATCAAAACAGCAGAAGGTACAGTTAGCTACGAAGACACAGTGAAAGCCCTTACCGATGCTTTCTCCGGCCTGGCGGCCCACCCGCAAATGGCACCCGGAACATTGGGCGCTATACAAAATGAGCTGACCGTTAAGCGCGTAAACAGCGTAAAGGATATAGAAGCTACAGTATTGGTACAGCCAACTACCGTTGCCAATCCCGAGTTCCCTAACGCACGTATCTGCAGCCCCATAGTGCTGGAGGTAGAGTCAAAAGACTTCGGTATCTATGAGAACGAGCTTTTCGGCCCTATCGTTATCATCATTAAAACAAAGAACACTGCCGAAAGCATCCACCTGGCCAAAGAAATGGCAGCTAAGCATGGAGCGATCACTTGTGCAGCATACACCACCAGCGATGAGGTAGCAGCACAGATAGAAGAAGAAATGGAAACTGCCTTTACGCCTGTCAGCTTCAACTTCACAGGAGGCATCTTCGTCAACCAGCACGCTACCTTCAGCGACTTCCACGTTACCGGCGGCAACCCTGCAGGCAACGCCTCTTTCGCCAACCCCGAGTACGTAAACAAACGCTTCGTTTGGGTAGGCCACAGAAAGAACGTAGGCTAGTCCCTAACATATAAAACATTAACTAAAGGCCGGTATTTCACCGGCCTTTTTATTGCCACATGCTCTCTCGGTCAACGCTCGGCGTAGGCTACTGCCTACGTCGTATGTGAATGTAGGTTGCGCCCACAAGTGTTCGAAACATGAACCCTGCTCAAACCTACTGCCAACTTTGGTCCTAAAAATCCGTATGGTGTATTTTTGTAGGGACGAAATATCTTTCGTCCTTGTCGACAAATAGACTCAACTAAATCTATCTGTAGAAATTGTATTTCAACTCCTTATGAATGCGAAGTTTGTATTCCATCACATCTCCTTTAGCGTTTGCTACGTAGTAGTAAAACAGAACTTCCGTCTAATGTTTCGAACACTAATGGGCTATGCCCACAGCTCACTACCAAACTCGAGACCGCCCTGCCCTGTATCTGGCGCAAGCATCCGCTTGTGATCTTCAAGCCGTATGGTGTATTATGTAGGGGAGAACCGCGTTCGCCCTTGTAGACAAATAGGCCTACCTAAATCTCTCGCCTGTCCCTCTGCAAACATGAGCGCAGCGGTGCTTGTGACTGCACTGGAGGCAACCCTGTTTTTATCATACTACCCATGCTTCTTCTTCGCCCTCTCATACTGCTCCGGCCACTGCACATCTGCATGCAGCTCGTATGCCGCCTCCAGTGCAAAATACGGATTGCGCAAAA
>DLGO01000027.1:0-194 GCA_002482725.1 Bacteroidetes bacterium UBA7692
GCCGTTGCTCCACGCATAAGTGCCACCACCGCTTGCCGTCAAGGTTGTGCTGCCGCCTGAACAGAAGCCTAATGTGCCGCTTACGCCCGCCGTAGGGAACGGATTAACCGTAAGCACAGCTCCGTTGGTTGCATTAGTAGAGCATCCACCATAACTAAGCTCTGCAGTATATGTACCTGTTTGACCTGTAGTAA
>DLGO01000027.1:203-62050 GCA_002482725.1 Bacteroidetes bacterium UBA7692
AGTAACACTATTAAGTGTAAGGGTTTTGCCCGAGCCTACCGGAGTAGCCCCTTGTTTCCAGGTATAGGTTGGTTCCAGCGAAAACTTATTGTTGCTTCCATCGGTATCCGGCTGGTCTGTCATAGCACCTTGTTTTATCTTACTCCATGTAGTGCCATTGTCATAGCTTACCAATATATAGTAATCTTTAAAAGCTGTAGCACTTGCATAATTGTACCTACCGTTATACACCCACATTTCTGCGAGTGGCTGCGGCGAGCTGAATTCTATCCACTCCGGAGAGAAGAAAGGATTGTATGTATTATAGTTTTGCCAATTGGTATTGCCCGCAGGGTTATCCTTTGGCGTAAGCCACTGGTCATTAGAGGCATTTGTGGAACTATACACACCGTCAAATGCATTCTGAGCACCATAGGCCGCAGAGTTGCATTTTACATTATCATAAGTTACCGAAGAGGCATCAAGACAAGACAAGGTTTGCTCTGTTCCCGTAAGGTTAAATCCGCGTATCTCCTGCAGACCATGCCAACCTGCCCCATGCGCAGACAGCAATACCAATCTGTAGCGGGTAGCACCTGAACCCAGATTGGCCTGTGCGCTGTAAGATACATTTGCTCCTACACACACCGATTGTGATGAAGGGTTAGGGTGCGTTTGCACCGCAGGAGCAGGTGTTACTGCCACAAACCTTTCTTCAGAAGAAGCCTGGGAACAACCGGCTATACAATTTAATGTAACACAACGGAAGAAGGTGCTTTTTGTCAATACCCCTGGTGAATATGTAGCAGAAGTTTGTCCTGATACATTACCCCAGGTATAGCCATCGTTGCTGCTTTGCCACTGGTAGGTACAGCCCGAGCCGCCGGTAATGGCGGCAGTAAATGATGCCGAGCTTGCACCCGAGCAAATACTTTGGTTGCCACCGGATGTAATGGCTATAGAAGGTGTGCTGAAACTTGTACCAATAGTAGCTGTGCCAGTGGTTATACCTCCGCTGGCATCTATTACACTATGGCCATAAGCGCCCGGGCAAAGATTTGTTGTCAATGGTTCAGGCCCTGTCACCATCCAGTTATCGGTATACACTGAAGCTGTACCGTAAGGAGTGATGCCCGGTCTTAAGTTGGTAGCCGAGGAAGCGGCCGAAGTGTACACCAATGTCCACGCAGATGCTGATTTAAGCTTTATGTAATACCTGGCGCCTGTTGCCAGCAGCTCTATTTTAAAATCGTACCAGGTATTCAGCGGATAAGTTCCAACACTTGCTATAGAAGCCCCGCTCTCATAAATATTGAGCGCACCACCTGCCTGAAAGTATAGTGCATAAACCAGGTTGGCATAGCTGCTTGCATTGCTGCCACCATCGTGCCAGCCCAGCATAGTATAGGAGCCTGTGTTGTATATCTGTCCCTGGAATGTGCGGCCTGCTGTGCGCGCATAAGTTTGTGTGGTATAGAAATTAAAATCCCATGTATCTGTTTCATTATTGAATTTAACGACACCATCACTGGTAGTAACTACACCTCCTGTATAGAAGTAATCTTTCAAGCTTCTGTTGTATAGCTTATTCACTTCCCCTGCACTCAACGCCCTGTTATATATCCTGAAATCTTCCATTTGCGCATTGATAGAATTGCCAGTATAGCCACTTCCAATTGTCAATGCACCGGATGCTATTACAGGGTAGGTAGCATCATAAGAACCTGATAATATCAAGGTTCCGTTTTTATACCAGTTATAGGTTTTAGAACCAGGATCGCGCACTGCAACTATATGTATCCATGAGCCTGCAGTAACTGTACCTGCAGGGCTGGCATGACTTCCATAGGTATTGCCATTCCCTCCATTGTTACCATAGAACCAACTGATAGAACCATCAGTTTCCAAGGTCATAGTACCCCATCCGCCATAGGCCTGATCAAAAGGATTCTGCCTGTTTGGCGATGCTACATTGTAGCTGTTTATCCAGAAAGAAATAGTAGTAGCCGCTGTAAGGTAAGGAGCGGCTTTAGTGCCCATGCTCAGGCTCTTGGCGCCACCGGAAAAATCGGCCACACCATTGGCAAAGGTAACACCACCGTTGTTGGTACCTGTCGGCTGTGCCGCAGGTGAGCGATCGTTTGCCCCGCCATCCATGGTCAGGTGCAGTATCAATCCCTCGTCATTTATAGAGAATCTGTCGGCCATTTCGCTAGCTCCGGCAAATGAATAAGGGCTCACGCCACCAGAACCTGAAAGCACCACAGATCCATTGCAGGCACCCGGGCAGGATTCATTGGTAACAGCAGGCGAAAGGCTTAGCGCTGATGGCTCGGTAACTGTAGCAGTTACTATTGCAGGACATCCGTTAGCATCCGTCATGGCATAAGTGTACTGGCCAGGACACAAGGAATAGGTAGGGTTTGGTACGCTTGGCGTACCTCCGTATACATTCCAGTCATCTGTACTGGTAAGGTTTGCGCGCAGGTAAGTAACGCCCAGGCGCAGATCCGATTCGGTTGAGTAAGTTGAGCTATATATCAATCCGTAAGTACTGCTCGCAGCAGTTTTCACATAATAATCAGCACCCGTAGCTTTCAATACTATCTTACAATCGTACCATGTATTGGCAGCCCAGCCACCACCGACATTTGCGGTAAAATCACCACGCGAATTGCCATCCTCATAAATATTCAAGCCTCCGCTATGAAAGTAAAGACCATATAGTAAATTCTCGTACCTGTTAGTGCTTGTATTGCCATTTCCATGCCATCCTATCATGCTCCAGTTGCCCGTACCATTGTAGTAACGGAAAGAGAAAATTTTACCTGTTTGGCGCGCAAAAGTTTGATTAGTAAACAGGTATTTATCCCAACCATTATCAGGCCCGCTGATATCCAGCTGGTTATTTTGTGTATAGTATGAACTGGCATCTTTGGTAAACAACGAAGTAGAAACCGTAGTACCACCAAAACCATAAGAAAATTCGCTACAGGTATATGGCGCAGTGCCTCCGGATGGGGTTATTATTATAGATCCATCACAAGCACCATTGTAGCTAACATTGGTTACCGTGGCCGCCAATGTATTGGTAGAGGTAAGCGATCCTGCTACTCCGCTGGTAGACCAGGCGCTCACATTGCCCACGTTATCTTTTGACCTTACACGCACGTACACAGTCCTGTTACAGGCCCATGTACCTGACACCGAAGTTCCGGTAGTTGTCCAAGCATTCCACGAGCTATTGTCGTAGCTCCATTGCCACTCATAGCCGCTTGCATTTATGCCCGATTGGCCATCGGTGCTGGCGGCTACTGTCCATGACATAGCATTGCTACCTGTATTGGAAGTAGTTGGCGTATTTATGTTAGGCGCAGTATTATCTATGTATACAAACAGGCCTGACTGGGTATATCCCACACCGTTTCCTGATGCATCGTACATATACACCGTAACACCATAATTGCCGCTGGCGCCTGCTCCCGTGGACACAGCCCATGCACCATTGGCAGTAGAGCTACAGCCACCCGGCTGTTGGCATACTGCTTGGGTTATATCCAACAAAGTATTATCTGCAACCCCATCTACAAACGAGGTATAAGCGCCATTCTGCGCTACTCCGTTTGGATTTGCATAAGACTTGATGTTAGGAGCTGACCAGCAACCCACGCAAGAATTATCTTTAGAAAACTCGAGATATTGGGTACTGGTAGCACAGTTATCCGAGTGGCTTATATTTACATTAAAGTTCGTTCCGCTTTTTACATAGTACGTACTACCGCTTACATAGTTTGCCCCTGTCACACTTACGCTATTATATGTAGGTGCTGTAGCATCGCTCACTACTATATTTTGGGTGTTTACGGCCACAGTTCCATATTGGTCATTTACACCATAGGTATAGCCTGAACCTACACACAAGCCCGTAGTAGCAGGAAATTGAGTAACGCCGGACACATACATATCATCGAGGTAAAACCAGCAGCATGAAGAATACACAGATGCTCCTCCGCGCAAATCTGTAGCCGTGGAATAGGCAGACCTGTATATCAACCGCCAGGCTTCACCGGTATTGTAGTTTCGCAAATAATAATCTGCACCACCACTGGCGCGAAGTACTATTTTAAAATCTATCCACTTATTTAAACCAATGATACCCGCCGCTGCCGAAGTAAAACTACCTATATAATTTCCACTCTCGTATATATTAAGGCCACCACCTGCATCGGGATAAAATGCATATACCAAGTTGGTATAGCTCACTGCTGTGCCGGCATCGTGCCAACCAAGCATGGTATAGCTACCGGTATTATAAAACCGGCCCTGTACCGTAGCACCATCGGCCCTGGCTACTGTACCACTACTCATAAATCCACGGCCCCAATCGTCTGCACCATAAAATTGCGCCTGACCAGCACCATCTACCTGACCAACTCCTGTGCCAGAACTTATCCAACGGGAGTTATACGGTGCTGCGCTTAATTGTGTACTTGCCGTGCTGAAAGTTTCATACATACCCGTTTGCACAGCTGGGCTGCTGCAGCTGGGATCACTTATGCCCAAAGTAAGTGAAGCACTGCAAGATCCCTGGCAGGCAGCAGATTGCGTACTGGTTACTGTTGCTTCGTCCACCCGCTTGTAATATAAAGTAGCAGATGTACCTGGCCACGATGGAGCACAAGCATTGCCATTGCGCACCACTACCAAGTAATGGTAATCACCGCAGGAATTAGTAGCTGTAAATGATATAGAGCCCGAACCGCCCGCCTGGCATATCCAGGTATTACAGGCAGTGTTATAATAATATGCTTCAACATAAGGTGTAGTCCATCCGGAACCCGGAGCTGCATAGTAGGTGTATTTTTTGCCAGGGGTAAGATTGATATAGCTATAACCCGTGCTAGGCGCCTGAAAAGATTGCACCACGCATGTTGGTGTATACACTCCTGCATTTGGAGAGCCCGAATTTGCCCAACCCGCCCAGCAACCTGTATTGCACTGTGCATGCAAATCATAATTACCCGCAACTAATGCTAATGCAATTGCTGATGCGATGATGTAGCGTAAATATTTTTTCATAAAAGGCTTTAATAACTTGTAGTAGATGGAAACTTTAACACGGGAAAAATACAATTTTTATGCCACAAACAGCTTTCCCATTAATATTATTCCTAATGGGCAATGTACACTAAGAAAGTCCGGCAGTCAAGTATGATTAAACATCTGATTAAATATCAATCCGTAGCTTATTCTAATCAAGTTGCATATTATAGAATACACAGTTTACAAGAAAACCAAAAGGTAAAATAGGCGTTCAAACTCATTTTAAAGTATAAATTAAATTTATACTAATATGATTAATTACTTGATTTTATTGCTAAGTTTTATTAAACGCACCAAAATAAGCATGCATACGCGCTACTAAAAATGCCTTTAACAGCAATAGAGTATTATTGACCTCTGCGTAGGTAATTGATATTACCTCATTATGAGCTTAAAGGAAACTAATGGATAAATATTACTCCTGGGTAGACCTTTTATACCATCCTTTTTATAATCTTCAGTTGATGGCTGTATTTCTTTTTTTCGGTATTAAATATGCCAAAATGGTCGAGCTTATCTATACGCACTCTGCCTGAGGCATGTATAATCATGCGATCCCTTATCACTATACCCACATGGGTTATCCTGTCAGCTTCGTTGGCAAAGAATGCAAGGTCACCGGGCTGTGCCTCTTCTACAAAATTTACCACCCTGCCCTGCTCGGCCTGCTGGTAGGCATCGCGCTTTAGCGGTATAAACAAGCTCTTGAAAATTACTTGTGTAAACCCCGAACAATCTATACCAAATGGTGAACGCCCGCCCCACAGGTATGGGGCATTTATATATCGCATGGCCAGTTTTTCTATCAAGCCAAAGTTACTCTGCCCCTGCTGCAATGCCTGGCCATTGTAGACATACTTTTCTTTTCCTATCTTAAAGTTGAGCCCATCGAACTGCGGTAAGGTGCTGCCGGCAACTATTGGTGTAGAACTGCTTTCCGTAGCAGCTGTATTTACAATGTCAAGTGCCACAGAGTACTGATTATTCAGCAGTGTCGGCTTATCCTTATCCTGAACAGGGTTATGGTAGGTGTCATCTATATATCCTTCATAGTCATCGTACAGACACTTGATATACAACCATGATTTTGATTTGGAAAGCACTTGGTAGGTTTCGCCAAACAGAAGCTGGGACACCATTTCGCTGCGGTGACTGGCCTCTTTGCGCATGGGAATATTAGATAGCATTGCTATACCGTGCATATAAGTATTTTGAGATTACGAATTAGTCCATTTCTGAGCAGAGGGCGCATAGCATTACAAACAGTAATTTGTTAAGTGACACCAGAACTTATTGGAAACAATGCTGAAACCGGAACCTAGCGGCAGTTTGATGAATTGGTATCCAATCTTACAGTCAGTAATTCGTAAAGCAGGATACGTGACGAGTACCGTGAGGGCATAGAGTCCGCCAATTCAAATAATTCTGTCCGCCCATCCAACTCCACATACCAGTTACCCGCAGTTCTGCCTCCCTCTTTAGTATTATTAAGCAGTTCCAGCACTTTTTCGTCAGTAGTATCCAGCGCAAGCAAAAAAGTATCGGAGCATAACCTAAGCGAAGGCTGGTTCCCATCCATATACAGCCTACCTGCTAATATATTCTGCTTATGCGGCACCGGTGCGCTATTGGCATGTTTACCGCTCATGGCATCTTCATCTGCAACACCTATACAGCCTGCAGCAGACCATAGAACTAATATGCCCGGAATGAAAAAATAAAATTTTGAACCAAACATTCTGTAAATGTACTTCAAACTTTTATCTGTGTTATTACCTTAGCATAAAATTTAAAGAATTGAGCTGGCAAAGTAACTTCTCTGTATGGTGGCAAGACCTGTCTATACAAAAAATGCAGGTAAATACCGGCAGCAGCATACGGCAGAAAAACTTACAAACTGAAATAAAGAATGCCATACTTGTACTAATTGCTGAAATGATTGGAAAACCTGAAAGACTAACGGATAAAACAGGAAACTTTATTCTGGAATTTACAGGATTGCAATTGCCAGGAAGCAACACATCGAAAGTTATAAGTGATGTAGAACACCATCTTATACTTGGAGTAAAACCATTGCTAAAAATTACCTGCCTGCAGTTAAGGATGAATATTTCGTACCAATCATGCCTGTCATTAATCCGTTTTCTGTCGGAAATGCTCTGCATCTCTTCGTTTATTACAGAAAGGGATGTCCGTTCGCTGCACCGCATAGGCGCATACCTTGGTATAACACCAGAGCAGGTTTCTCTTATCATTTATGCCTGCCAAAGCCCAAACTCACCATATACTATACTACAGGTTACGGAAGAGGATACCTTTGACCAGATAAAAGCAAGTTACCGAAGGCTTACCCTGCTATACCACCCGGATAAGCGTGATAAGGATACTACAGAGGAAGAGGCAAGTGCCAAATTCAGGGCTTTGAAGGCAGCTTTTGATTACCTGAGCAGCAGGTTTACCTAAGGTAATTTCATTTTTATTATTCCTTTTCTATATTTGATAACACTCGGTACTAAAAACCTAATAACCCAATAATATGAACCCTTTCCTGGATTTATACAAAGACTATAGTAATTCCGAATTGCTAAAAATAACCGAGCGCCCAAATGACTACCAACCCATGGCAGTAGAAGCAGCCAAAGCAATACTACAGTCCAGGAATCTGTCGGGCAATGAGATGTTGGATGCTCTAGAACAGATTGAAGATACCGCTGTAAAGAAAAGTAAAGCAGAAGTTTTAATCGATCAGTCTGTAGATACTTATCAGTCATCGGGCAGAAAACTGGTGCAGGAATTGAAAGCTATGTTCTCAAGTATTGACAGAGAATCTGCCGATTATAAAACGGTACGCATTATTTTGGTTGCTACCGGGCTCCTATTCTTGCCGAAGGTAGCTGAGGTCATTGGTTTTTTGCCCTATTTATACGAATACTGGTCTGGCCCTATTATCGAAACCGCTTTAACCGGTCTACTCAATGTATTTTTTATAATTACTACTCTTGTCTTTCTTTGGTATAGGAAAAAAGTGGGTTGGATCATGTTGGCCCTGCTTTTATTAAGTTATGGCATTACACCTATTTACGACATAATACAAAACCACTATGAAGAATCTGTCTCTACCTTTTTGCCCAAGCGTTATTACGGACTTAATCTTATTGTTATCAAATCGCTATCCATATTATTCTTATACGCAGTTCTGCTCTATTTTATATGCAAACAAAGGGTAAGGGCAGTATTCAAGGTATCAAATATTTCAATGGTGATTACGCTGGCATTGATGCTTACACTTCAGGGCTTTATGTTAAATGACCATCTTGAACGCATAAAGCAAACTTATGCAAATACAGACAGAGCAAATTTATAGATTTACAGAAAGAAGATTCTGTATTATTTCCTGTAACGCGCTTCTTCTTCCTTCTCTTTTTTTATCTTCTCTGCAAATAGGCGCTGACTCCTGACGTTGTAACAAAGGAAACCACAGAGCCCTGCACATACCAAAGGGAAATATACATGGTAATCGAAGGTTCTGTACTTGAAAATATTTAGCACAGCTACGCCTATAGCAGTAACAGTAGCCAGTATCCAAACCCTTTCGAGCAATTGCAGAAATTTCATATTGCTAAAATAACAGAAAATCGGCTTAAAGGTTTAAAGAGCTTATGGTAAATCACCCGATTTAACCCGCATGGTACCTGTTATATTCTTTATAGTGTAGTTGGTAAAGTTCTGGTTGGCCTGCATGCCGTTGCCCATTATAATCTCATCTTTAGTCGAAATCTTTACGAAAGCATTGCTATATATCAACTCCTTTTCTTCATCCCATATCAACTCCTCGGTATTCAGCTTCTCACCTTTTTCATTTATTACCACTACATCGTTTCGCGCAGTCATCATCTTACTGTTCTCCTGCGCTATGGCATACTTCGCAGTCATGGTACTTTCTACCTTACCATCCTTATAAAAAGCCAATTCTATTCCATCCGGGAACTCCAAATAAGGCTTCTCAACTGCATAGCGCAGAAGTGTAGGTGATTTGGAAATGATACTAGTAACCCCATTGTCCGAATAGGTTATTTCGACATTGGTACCCTTTTCTATGGTAGTGTTGGTACGTGTAGTTATCAGGCGTACTTCATCCATATCATTTTTGCAACCGGTAAGGTTCAATACAAATAAAAAAAGGATTAACTGACCAATACCCTGTTTCATAAGAGGCAATTGGATTAATCGTATTTAGGCTGTTGGAACCAATCCCTTGCGTTCAGCACAAACCCGATACTAAGCCTGTAGTAGGTTTCGCTTATTACTTTCGGATTGTTCAGCCCGCGGCTTCCTACCTCACCCATCAGATTTATGCGTGCAATATCACGGCGGGTAATAGGTATACCGAAGCCAAACGTACCACCCGCCTCCGGTAGGTGCACACCATTGTAGCGTATTTCGCTCATGCCATAGTAGCCACCAAATTTAATCTGCAATTTGCCCAACGGCTTCCTGCTTTCGTAGTTTGGCGTTATCTGTGCGCCTACTATAAAACGCCAGCTATCTGCCATAGCATCATTGTTCAAGTCCGATTTAAAGCTTCCCCACTTGGCATATTTAAAATCCGCTCCTATCAGCCAGTTTGCCTCATTGCCTGCTGTAATTCCAACACCAAAATTGATAGGCAGCTGAAATGTAGATTTGCGCTCAGCACTGCTGGTAAGTGTATCCAGCACATAGGCAGACCCATCGCTGGCATAGTAAAAGCGCTGCCATGTATCTGTAACCTTGGAGCGCACCGGTATCTGACTGCTGCCATAGGCTCCTGCTGTCATAAATATCGTGTGCTTCAGGTCATTATCCTTTGTACTCTTTTTCAGTATAAAACGGTATTGAACACCTACATTATAAGTAAATCCTGTAGCACGGAACGTAAGCAGGTTGCGACTATTAAGTGCATCTACCGAATCCTGAAATATGATATACTTGGCGTAATCCAGCTTACCAAACATGTAGGAAGCGTTAGCTCCTATAGAGAAACCCTTTACCTGAGCGCCAACACCCAGGTACACCTGATACAGGGAGCCATTGCCCTTGTATATATTCTGGTAGCCACCAAAACTTGGATTCTCCCGGTTTTCAATAAAAGTATAGTTGATGTTAGAAAATGGCAATAACCCGAAGCTAAGTCCTGCAACACCTTTCTTCAGCGGTACTGCAATTGCTACGTGGCTTATCGATCCATTGGCTGTGGTATAGGCAGAGTCCTTGGTACGTATTGTTGCGCCATCTACATTGACCCCTATCTCGAAAGTAGCCATACTGATAGAGGCATAGGAAGCTGGATTGGTATAGTTGATATTGGCAGTGCTGGCGTAGCCCGCTGCAAGGCCCCCAAAGCCACGGTTGCCCGAAAATGTGGTAGGCCTAAGGCTACCTAAACCAAAACGGGAGTAGGGTGAACTAACCTGTGCCTGCATAGAGGCAACAAAAAATAAACTAATAAAACAAAGCAGGGCGGTAGATTGATAACGACCTCTTTTAATATCCTTTATAAATGAATAATACAACCTATTTTGCTTTTGTATTGAATAATAATATCCTATTTAATCCCTGCAACACCAGATGGGGCTGCGCAAATATGCTATTTTCTAAGCCGCGCTCAAAGAAAGTTAAACTTCCGCCTGTAACAACTGTTTGCAGGTTAGCATAACGCGCTTTGTACAAATTTATGATACCATCTACTTCGGCCAGGACCCCATTTAACACTCCCGACTGCATAGATGACTGAGTATCAATGCCTATTAAATCATGCGGCATATCTTTTTCGGCCTTTAAAAGTGGCAATGCAGCCGTAAATTCGTGCATTGCCTTATACCTCATATCCACACCAGGTGTAATAGCACCACCTAAAAAAGCCCCCTCAGCGGACACCAAATTAAAGGTAATACAGGTGCCGGAGTCTACGGACAATACATTCTGCTGAGGAAAAAGTGCCGAGGCGGCTACCGATAGGGCCAACCTATCTTTGCCTAGTGTGTCGGGGGAGCCATACTTATTAGTTATAGGTATAGGCGTGTCGTGTGAAAAGTACTTAGGTATTATTTCTGCTGCTGCAAGTGCCGCATGAATTTTTTCATCCTTTCCTGTTTTAGATATAAGGCAATCCTCAGGCGCATACTGCTGAACTAAAGCAATAACCTGCTCCTCCCCTTTTGCAAACTGTATCAGCTCTTCCCCATCAAAAATGGCGGCCTTGGAGTTTGTGTTACCTATATCTATTACCAGATTCATCAGTTGTATTATGCTTCCCGGTATTCGAAACCATTGGTACATTGTGCAAATACCGGCAGGTTCTTGTCTTTATCAGATACTATTTCTTCTCCCTCTCCTATTTGCCAGTCTATGGCCAAAGCCGGATCGCGGAAATAAATGCCGCCTTCGTTTTGTTGCTTATAGAAGTTGTCGCACTTATAGCTGAATATCGTATTGTCCCTCAATACAGAAAACCCATGCGCAAACCCTCGCGGTATAAATAGTTGTTTTTTGTTTTCTGCGGATAGAACTACACTGTACACCTTGCCGAATGTAGGCGAACCCTTGCGGATATCCACCACTACATCCAGCACTTCACCGGTTATAACCCGCACCAGTTTGCTCTGTGCATCGGGCTGGTGCTGGTAGTGCAGGCCGCGCACTACGCCACGGTTGCTCATACTTTCGTTGTCCTGCACAAACTCCACATCGATACCTGCCTCGGCAAATGTCTGCTTGTTGAAGCTTTCGAAAAAGTAACCACGGCTGTCGCCAAATACGCGCGGTTCAAAAACTTTTAATCCCGGTATACCGGTTTCTATAAATGGCATTGTCTACAATAATTGTTTGTTCAGTAAAAATTCGTGGTTCAGTATTTTCTCTACATAAGGGAGGGTAAGGCATTTGCGCAGGTAATCCAGGTGGCGGGAATTATGCAGGTCGGTAGCTACATAGTCTATCATGCCTGCATCTATCAGTTGCTCGGCAGCCTTGCGTGCACCCTCGCCATACATACCAGTAAGCGAGCTCAGGTTCAGTTGAAAGTGAACGCCGAGATCCCTAACCTGCTGGTACACATCGGAGTTGGCCCTGTAGTAAAAAGGGTAACGCTCCGGGTGAGCCAGCACTATATTATATCCTTCGCTCCGTATTTTAAAAAACCACTCTGTAAGGTTTAACGGCGGTGTAAGGTAGGATAGCTCTACCAGCACATTATTGTTGCCAAAGGTCAGCAACTCGCGCGAGCGGGCTGCATCTATCACAGTCTGGTCTATGTAATACTCTGCAGCGGCATCGAATGGGACATCTATTCCCTCTTCTTTCAATCGCACCCTTACGGCATCCCTTCCTTTCAATATTATTTCAGGTGTATTGGGATAGCCATCGCTCATTATGTGCGGCGATGTAATTATCTTTTTGAACCCAAAGCCCATTAGCCCTTTTATCAGGTTGATGCTATCATCCATATTTTTGGCGCCATCATCTATACCCGGTATCAGGTGCGAGTGGAAATCCACCACAGCTGCGCTCAGGTCGGGCAGCTGCACTGCCACTTCCTGTTTATTAGCACCGAATATATTAGAGAAAAAGCCCAAAACGCCTGNNGGAAATGAGAAAAAATGAACGTTTGAATTGAGATTATCTACATTTTGCCTGCATCCTTGCTTATTAGCATAATTTAAAATCTCTTTGCGCCATTCAAATCAAATTTAAAGCAACACAGTATGGGTAAGTACCCTTTGTTCCTGATAACCGCCACCCTGCTTTTTTCGGCATGCAACCCGCCAAAGAAGCAATACACCAAAGAGGAAATAGAAAAAACATCTAAACAGGTAAATGATTACCTGGACAAGGAATTTGATGCGGCCATACAGCGTTCGCCGGAGTATGCTGCCAACCTGGGTATGAAAACCAACTACGGCGAGTGGAGCGACAGGACCGATGCGCACTACGACAAGGAATTTGAACTGGCAAAGGCTGTGTTGGATTCTCTGAAAAAAGTAGATACCGCAGCGCTGGATGCAAGCACCAAACTGAGTATACGCATGTATGAAGAGCAGATAAAAGACCAGGAAGAGGGCTTGAAATACCGCCACCACTGGTATGGTGTAAACCAGATGAGCGGTGAGCACAACGATATACCGGCCTTCCTTATCAACATGCACAGCATAGACTCCGTAAAGCATGCCTACGATTACCTGAGCAGGCTATCTAAGGTGGAAGGGGTTTTCGACCAGGTGATTGCCAACCTGAAGAATGCAGAAGCAGAGGGTATTTACCCACCGCATTTTACATTCAGCTATGTAACAGCCGACATCAACAACTTTATAGCAGGGGTAGAAAAAACAGATGCTTCGAACATATTGCTGGAAGATTTCCGCACTAAGGTAGCTGCGCTAAAGCTGGATGCTGCGCAAAGCAAGCAACTGACAGATAGCGCCACAGCACTGCTGAAAGGCCCTGTAAAGAACAGCTACAAAAAGCTGCTGGACTACTGGACAGCACTGGAAGTAAAAGCCAAAGAAAAAGGCGACAATGGCGTATGGAGCCTGCCAAATGGCGAGGCATACTATAACTATTGCCTGAAAGCAACCACTACTACCAACCTTACTGCAAAGGAAATATTTGAGCTGGGTGAAAAAGAAGTAGCGCGCATACAAAATGAAATGCGTGTTATCATGAAACAGGGGCAGTACAAAAATGATTCGCTGCAAGACTTTTTTGCATTTGTACGCAGCGATGCAAAGTTTAAATACAGCAACGATGAAAAGGGTCGTAAAGAGTTATTGGCTGAAAGCGAAAACTACCTGGGCACTATGCAAAAGGAACACCTGAGCAAGTTGTTTAACCACATACCAAAAGCACCGCTGGTAGTAACCCCTGTAGAAAAATTCCGTGAGAAAAGTGCCGGTGGTGCTTTCTACGAAAACCCATNNCAACAACATGGGTGATGAGCCACGCTACCAGATGGAAGCACTGTGCTACCACGAGGGCGTACCGGGTCACCACATGCAGATAGCACTGGCACAAGAACTGACCAACATACCTAAATTCCGTAAAATGGGTGGCAATACCGCCTACATAGAAGGATGGGCATTGTATGCAGAGTTGGTACCAAAAGAAATGGGCTTGTACCAAGACCCATACAGCGACTTCGGCCGCCTGAGCATGGAGCTGTTCCGCGCAGCGCGCCTGGTGGTAGATGCAGGCATACACACCAAAAAATGGACAAGAGAGCAGGCCATAGCATACTTCCTTCAAAATACTGCCAATGCCAAAGGCGATATAGAAAAGGAAATAGAGCGCTACTTCCTGTGGCCAGGACAGGCAACCGGCTACAAAGTAGGCATGCTGAAAATACTGGAGCTAAGAGAGAAATCTAAAAAAGCATTAGGCGACAAATTCGACATCAAAAAATTCCACGATGTAGTATTGATAAATGGCGCAGTGCCACTTACCGTACTGGAGGAGTTGGTAGATAAAATGATACAGGACGGCAAGTAAAAGCTGACAGGCTTTTAAAAATAACGAAGGCGGATAGATAACTATCCGCCTTTCGCTTTTACTAAACACCTTATAAAAACCAAATACTAAAACCTGATGTTGCACTGCAAGCCGAAGGTCCTTGGCGGACTTGGCCTGCCCGGGCGCAACATGTAGAACCTATTGAGCATATTCTTTGCCATAAAATTGAATGAAAAATAACGGTTGACCTCGTAACCCAACCTTACATCCCATATAAAATCGCCTTTCCCAATGTGTTCCTTCCTGTAAACTTTAATATCAGGAATGGCAACATTGAATATGGGATCGATATTATCCATATAGCTGCAATACTGTAGCGATGTGCCAAAGCGCACACGCTTATAGAATAGTGCATCAATATCTGCCTTGAATACATGCCGGTTGCGGTACTTCAACATTATATCCGTTTCACCGGCATCGGGCTTGCTGTATGTAGTAAATGCTTTTTTGATGGTATATCCTAGGTTTTTCTGCGCACTATCTGCTTCCAGGTTCAATGGAAATGCATAGGTATAACCAGCTTGCAATGACAGGTCAACGTGCCCGACTTTACCCTCTCCTACCAATCCAAACTCCCAGCCAAAAACGCGCGCACGGGTTATGTTCTGCGATTGAAAAACACCGACCAGGGTACTTTTGGTATTCCCCTGATCGTCCTGTTTGTCTACAAATTTTATCCCCGTAATCTGAAATTCCATCATCTGTGAAAACTCGTTCAGAAACGTAGCTGCATCAAAATACCCGCGCCAACTGTTGCCTATATTGAAACTACGTTTGTAGCCCAGCTCAAATGAAAAGCCGCTTTCGGGTGTTATGCTGTCATTAGGTATTATCTCTAGTGCACCGAGTTCTGCACTGGCATACTTCTCTGCCAGACTAGGGAACCTGTACGCCAATCCCACCGATACACGCAGGTAGTTGTACTTGCGTATCTGGTAATTCAACCCAAAGCGGAACACGGGCAACTTCACATTACTGGTATCCCCTTTTTTACTGATGTCCTGAAACTTGACCATGGCAAAACCGAAATTATCGTTCAGCCTCAGATACTCTGCGCGAATACCTGCAGATATCGTCAGCTTCTTGACATTGATATCTGCTGAAGCATATATGCCCCCATAATCCCCGGAGTTGGAGCCAATGCCCCTGTCCATATTATTGAAGTGCTGGTTGTTAAAGCCGATAAGCAGCTTCACAGTATTGCCAAAGTCGTGGCGGAACTGATAATCGAATGTGCCAAACTGCGCTGTCGGCCCTGTTTTAGATTCAGTTTTATTAAAGTAAAACCACCTGCCCAGAAAGCGGTGCTGATTGCGCTTCTTATCTATAAAAGTAATACTTGGGTCTATAAAAGCATAGAAGTAATGCTCATCGATATCTACCCCATCGGCAGATATCAGCGGGTTGTCCTGCCCCTGCCACCAAAACTGAAATCCGTTTTTTCGGTACATGAGCGTGCTGTTCAAGCCAAAGGATAATCGGCCATTGTACTTATGCGGTGTATACTTGAGCTTGGTAGTGAAGCGGGTATGCCGCTCGTACTCCTGGCTAAGGTGCGACTGCTGCTCATGCAGGTTACCACTTATTACCAGATCAAAATCTTTAATTTTATGCTTATGCAAAAAGCTGATACCATTGGTATGCGGTGCACTAAAATAGCGCGTCTTGCTTTTCTTCCACCATGCGTAGCTATTGTTATTCTGCCAATCCTTCTTCAGTACCCGGTTGTCTATATGCGTTATCTCAGTATATAGCTGTATGCGCGTTTCAGGTGTATCGGTAGGGTAGGCAGTGCGCAAATGAATGACACCATTCATAGCGCCTGCGCCATACTGAACTGATGATGATGATTTAATAACTTCCATCTGGCTCATATTTTCCAGCGGCACCAGTTCCCAGCGAATTTCTCCTCGGTCGGGGGTGAGCAATGGCAGGTCATCCACCACCATTATTACACGGCTGCCGCTACCGTAAGCATAACCGCTACCACCGCGTATGGATATGCTGCCATCCATAACTGTAACACCGGGCACGCGCGCTATAGCATCTCTTGCATTGTTCAGCCCGTTGGTTTCTATAAAGCGCGGCTTCAGAACCTCCATAGACACTGTCTCTTTCTGTATCTTCTTGCCAAATTTGCTTGTGCTTACTACTATTGTATTGAGTTCATTATCTGTATAACCAAGCTGCACATTCAGCTTTTTGGTTTGGCCATCCTGTAATACCATGTTCACAGTATCCGCAGCATAGCCTATGTAGTTGAATACCAGTTTCACATCACCAACCGGAACAGAAAGCCTGTACTGCCCTCCACTTGCAGTAGCGGCTCTGCCACCCGGTATGGCCGACACAATAACCCCTTCGAGCAACTCCTTGGATTGTGCATCGCGCACCACACCTTGTACTATAGCTAACTGTGCATGGGAACTATTGAATGATGCTAAGCCAATAATTAATAGTGAAAGAATACGGTAAAATTGTTTCATGGGTCAATTGCGTTGTATGGTGGTATGATGCTTTTCGGCAGTAAGTCCGGAATCATTATAAACAGGAACCATGCTCTTTTTTACAGCACCCGATTGTGCAACAGGAAAAAATGCACAGCCGGATAAAAGCAAGGCTGCAATTGGTATTGAATAAAATAAGTGTTTCATAAAATGTGATAGATGATGATTGACAAATACGAATGATTCAGGGATTGATCATGGTGATAGAAACGGTGGTAGAAGCACCTTGCGGTAGTGTAAAGCTGCACTGCGCAAATGAAGGTGCCTTCAGGTGTGGCTTTATATCATTGGAAAACCCAAATGGCTCCCGCGGAGTACCAACAGCACTCATCTTCATATCGCCATCGCTGTCCAGGTCCTGTAATACGGCCACAGCATAGGCACCCGGCTGCACATTGCATATCTCAATATTCTGCACGGAACCACCATTTATGTGGATATGCCTGATGTGCGCCTCTCTTCCTTTCTGCAAAAACTCTTTTTGCGAGCGATAAAACGATACGGTAAAAGTGCCCTTGGTCTGCCTGATATTTTTGACCTGAAGGCTAACACATACAGTCGATGTATCCGGTGCTATAGCATAGCTCTGCATTGAACCAATTGCCAGTAATGCTATGGTTGTAAGTAGGTACTTGTTCATGCCATCAATTGAAGTGCACATCGAAATAATCTGCATGCCCGGCCCGGCGATAATTGGGGCTCAGCGCCACCATTATGTATTGCGAAAATGTTTTCCAGTAGCGCTGGTGTCTGAACCTGCGGTTAGTAGTGTAGATAAAGGTATCGCTTACCGAAAACTGCCTGGAATCGATGCGGTGTGTCAGGTCCCAATCCTCGCCCAGCGCAATCTTTTCATCAAAGCCACCCAATCGCTGAAAAGCCCGGCGCTGTATAAGGATAAACATACCTGCACCAAATGCACCTACCAGCTTTGTGCGCGATGCTATGCCGTGCAGCTTCCAGAAGAAGCGGTCTCCCCAGTTGCTGTCTATTGTTTTTATGTAGGTAGTAACAAGCTCCAGATTTTGTACTTCAGCAACAGTGATAGCTTTCTCTATACTATCTGTTTCACCAAGGATAATATCCGCGTCTAAAAAGAGGATATACTTGGTTTTGGCGTAGCTCGCGCCCCTATTCCTGCCAACAGATGGCAATCCCCCCTGCAATAGCCTGATATTGAGATTGCCGGAAAATGATTGAATAATTTCTATAGTGCCATCAGTAGAACCTGCATCTGCAATATAGATAGGCGTTTCTTTGGTGATATACGTCTGGGCCTCCAGCGCAGACAGGGTTTTGGCTATGTAATGCGCTTCGTTTTTAGAAGGTATTACAACCGTAAGCAAGCTCTTATTCATTCCGAATATTTTAAGCGAGGTGAACGGCAGCTAATACAAGCCTTTTTTCGGGACGCAAAACGGATTTGCGTAGCGGATAAAACCAGGAGATTTCCTGCTATGTGTTAAGCAATTTTACCGCAAACTTTTTTTAGTTTCTTTTTGCGGTGCAGCTTTATGAAGCTACTGAACCACTACTTAAGGCATTTAAGAACTCAGCCTGCTATTATTTTCATTTCTTATAAATAACTACCTGCAAAATCAATTGATTTGCGATAGCAAAGGTGAGAACAGGCAGCCCTTGGAAAAAGGTCTGAATGTGGGCAAAGATGGTCAATAAGTGGGTTGCTTATGCTCTCCAAAATTGTTTCGAAACTCGGATGGCGAAACGCCCACATGCTTCTTAAAATATTTACCAAAAAAAGACTGGTCGCTGAAGCACAATTCATCCGACACCATAGCCACTGTTTTAGAAGAATCGGCGAGCAGATTACGGGCCTCGGAAATGACTGCCTTATCTATAAGTTCGCCTGCTGTCATACCCATCACTTCTTTTACCACCTCCGACAAGTGTCGCGGTGTAACATGCAATTGGTCTGCATAATACTGTACACTCCTCTGCTGGCGGAAATGCAACGTGAGCATTTTCATAAAGTTTCTGGTGATATCCTCTTTGCGGTTGATCTTTATTTCCTTTACCTGAATGTGTGCTGCACAAATGGAAGCCACCTCGTACATCAGCGCCAAAAATGAGCTGTTGGCCATTTGCTTATAAAAGACGGATGACGAGGCACTTTTTATTTTTGAGCGAAGGTGCTCTATTGATTCCACGACCGGATGGAACTGTTCCTGATTTAAAGGAAAATGAGGATTGGAGACCGGGGTAAAGAAATCAAAGGACTGAGCCGAAGAGAACAGCAGCCCATTGCTGTTTAAGAACTTATGCGTAAAGCTGATTGCATAAAACCTGAAATCCTCCGACACATATTCAAACTCATACAAGTGATTGGGGCTTATGATAAAAAGGCTGTTAGCTGCTATTTGATGGCGTATCTGATTGAAGCGGAGGTGCATTTCGCCAGAGGTAATTACTAACAGCGCAAAATGCTCCGGGCGGAAGGTCATTTCCCTTTGCTCGGGGCAATAGTCCTGCTCTGTAATGATGGCATAATCACCTATGCCAAGATCCTCAATCTTCTTTTTCAGGGGAGCTTCTTTGTAAATAACTTCCATAAGCTAAAACGCTATCCCGGCCTTTTAATAAATCAATGCCCGCTCCCCATTTTTTTATCAAGGGAATCCTATATCGAGTGGTTAGACGATTCAGCTTTTATGAAATTTTAAAGCATCCAACTTATTTTTCTGCAGCCATCATCACTAAGCCACATTTACCATCGGCGACACCTTGGTACCTACCAGCTCTATGGCATGCATGAGCTGCTGGTGCGTAAGCCCTGCACTATCCATCTGGAAGGTGAAGCGGTCGATACCACCAAGGGCTTCGCTGTGCCTCAATATCTTGGCGGCTACATCCTCCGGGCCACCGACCACTATAGCACCAAGCGGTCCCGTTTGCGCATCGAAATGCTGACGTGTAACAGGAGGCCAGCCACGCTCCTTGCCTATACGGGTAAATGCCTCGGCATAGCCAGGGTAGAACTCTTCTATGGCCTGCTCTGTAGTATCGCTTACATAACCTAAAGAGTGCAGCCCTACTTTCAGTTTTTCGGGTGAATGGCCAGCCTTCTTCCCTGCTTCCCGGTACAAATCGACCAAGGGCCGGAATCGGTGTGTTTCGCCACCTATAACGGCTACCATGAGCGGTAGCCCAAGCGTGCCGGCGCGTGCAAATGATTGCGGTGTGCCTCCAACCCCAAGCCATATCGGCAACTGTTGCTGTTGCGGACGCGGAAATACGGGCTGGTTCCTGAGTGCAGGGCGGAACTTGCCCGACCACGTCACCGTTTCGTTGTCCCGGATATTTAATAGAAGCCCGAGCTTTTCGGTAAACAGCTCATCATAATCGTCGAGGTTGAAACCAAAGAGCGGAAAGGCATCTACAAAAGAGCCACGACCTACTACTATTTCTGCCCGGCCTTGGGATATAAGGTCCAGCGTAGCAAAGTTCTGGAATACACGCACAGGGTCGGCAGAGCTAAGCACTGTAACTGCGCTTGTAAGCCGGATACGCTTGGTACGCGCAGCCGCTGCCGCCAGTATAAGCGTAGGAGCCGCATCCAGAAACTCTCGGCGGTGGTGTTCACCTATGCCAAATATATCGAGACCTGAGCGATCGGCATGTTCCATGCGGTCGATCAAGCGGTTCAGCGATTCTGTATTGCTTATTGTTTCGCCTGTATCGCTACTACCCACTGCTGCAAAACTGTCTATCCCGATTTCCATAATTACTCCTGATTTTTATATAACAAAGTAAGACAAAAGAGCGAAGCCAATTGTTTTGTTTATTATGGCCTTAACTAAACTGTTTGCTGTTGTGTTTTATGAAAGGTAAAATACGATGCCGCAAGGATGGCAAGCATAACCAGTGGCATGGCTACATTAGCCGTAGGGTCGCCCGATGCTATGTGCGCAATGCTTGCAGAGATAAAGGTGATAGTCAATCCTGCATAAGCCCACTCCTTTACCCTTGGGAACAAAGGCACGATGAGTACAATAGCAGCTATCAGCTTAGCTATACCCAACTCTACGCGGAAGTAATCGGGGAAACCAAGGTGATTGAATCCGGCCGCAACTTCGGGATTGGTAAAATAGCTGTAAGCCGAAAAGGCCATCATAAGAGAGATGATTGTAGTAGTTGTCCAGTAGGTAATTTTAATTGCTTTCATTTTTATAAATTTTAGAATGCAAAAGTAATTACCTTCGCTTACCAAAGGTTATCAGTATACAAAAGTATAGTAGTTACCATTAGGTTAGTACCAACTATTAAAAGGGTAGAATATGGCAGAAACTGAAATAATACACAACGAAAAAACCTGCAATGGAAAGCTTGTAGCCATTGGTGATGCACTATATGCGATAGGTGGTAAATGGAAGCTGCGGGTAATACTGGCACTGCGCAGCGGCAACAACCGGTTCAACGAGCTGCAACGCACCATACCCGGCATATCAGCGAAGGTGCTTTCCAATGAGCTAAAAGAGCTGGAACTAAACGGCTTTGTAAAGCGCATAGTGCACACGGGTACGCCTGTAGTAGTGGAGTATGAAGTAACCCCCTATAGCGACACACTACATGGCATACTGGAGTCGCTGAGCGATTGGGGAATGAAGCATAAGGATAAAATACGGAAGCAGGCGGGAAAAGACATGGCCTGATTTTAACACCTGTGGTGATGAGCGGAACAAGAGAAAAAGCAAGCCGCTTTTTGCTAAATTAACGGTAACTAAAGCTGTAATAAGGACCAGGATTTTATATGCTCTTAAAAATTGTAAAATATACCCGCGGCGGTAGCAATGCGTACAACTAATTGCCCTGAAAACGATTCTATAAATGTAAACCGTTGAGGTTTTTATGTTTTTAGTTTTTAGGGTTAAACAGTAGGTAGATGGCCCGGATGATTTATTCATTCGGGCTTTTTTTATAATTTGGCACCATTAAATACTCCAAATGAACAAAGCATTAGCATTTTTAATACTATCTACGGTAGTAATTTTTTCACCATCATGCAAGGATAAAACCACAACAAACGAAGACCCTAAGCTAATATTCCAATTTGAATTTGACTCTACACAACAAAGGTTGGATCAAATAGGCCAACCTGCTCCCATGGAATCCGGAAATGCGGGCCAAAGCCCAAAATTCAATACCATGAGCGCGCATTATATAGAGCTTACACCGGGCGCATTTACTCAAGTAGGTTCTGGAGAAGTATTGTACAAGGCGGATGAGGTGGTTTCATCGGAAACAGGAATTGATTTCGATAAGGCGGTAAAAGCAGGCCAGGGCGAAACTTTCTTCTCTGTTCCATTGAAAACATTGAAAACAGGCAGCTACGAATACCTGCGTGTATCACTGGCATACCAAAACTACAATGTGCAACTACACTTCGATACAAGCTTTAACTATACAGTAGGAGGCACTACTTATCCTATTACAATTGATACCAGCTTCAGCACGGTTATTGCCAGCTTCATAGGATTCAACAGCTACATCAAAACATTTACCCTGGGCGATACCAGCATCAGCGTAAACGGATTCCGCAAGCAAGGATTTTGGGGCAATCGCCTGAAAGGAAACATAAACGTGTATGGGTTCAACTATCCTTTGAATGTAACCCAGACAGGCCAAGGAGCCAGCACTACAGTTGTAAACCCGCTTGCTACCAGCTCACCCATTCCTGCAGGCTCATGTTTAGTTACCGGTGCATTTTCAGGTGGACCGCTTAAAATAACAGGAACCGAAAGCAAGGATATAGTGGTAAAAGTAAAGCTGAGCATCAACAAAAGCTTTGAGTGGAAAGACCTGAACGGCAATGGTAAATGGGACCCTACCAAAGGTGAAAACGTAGTAGACATGGGCATAAGGGGCATGATACCTGTGGTTCAATAATCTTACTTAGGGCATACCACAACCAACAAATTGATATAAGTCATATCCCGTAAGTCTTTTTTATACGTTAAAAATCTACAGGATATGAACTTTAATCTATATTCGCGAAGCTTATTTTCCAAAAACAAACAACAAAAGAAACAACAAAACAGATGAAAAAGCATTTACACCTTGCGCTTGCTGCCCTAGGCTTGCTGGCAACTACTTCTGCCAATGCTCAGTTCCCTCAGGGATTTGAGAACTGGAAAACAGATACCTCATTCCTGAATATCACATTGCTTCAGCTTTCTGATACTTTCGCATTCGAAGATCCAATTGGATGGACATCTTCAAACTATATTACTGCGGCTGATACTTTCAACCCGGGACCGGCTGATGGTATTTTCGTTAAGAAAAGCACTACTGCCCACACAGGAACTTATGCTGCTGAATTGACTACAGACTCTATCGTAATTCCTTTGCTAGGCCGCACGCCAATCCCAGGATTCCTTTTGAGCGGTGAGTTTAAATTTGATATCGGTGCTATCATCGCAGGTGGTGGAGGTTTCGACCCTACTACATTGCCAGGAACAGGATTGCCTGTAAATGGCCGCCTTGCAGGTATCTCTGCATGGTTGAACTATGTACCACAAGGTAACGACTCTGCATTGGTTGCAGGTATACTTAGAAAAGGTACTACTATAGTAGGTCAAGCTTTGAAATTCGTAAAAGGCAATACCAATGGTTACACACAGGTAGAAGCTAACTTCGAATATACCAGCTGTGAAATACCTGATAGCTTGACTATCATATTCTCTTCAAGTAACCTGTTTGCTTTGCAAAACCTGGGTTCAGGCGGTACTTCCGGCTTGCCATTGGGTAGCAAACTTTTGGTAGATGATGTAGATACAGTAAGCGCAGGCCCTAACTTTGTGGTGAAGCCAATAGCAACTGCTGACGATACTACTACATGGAAAAACACTGCTGTAACAGTAGATGTAAAATTGAACGACCTTGAGTGCCAAAGCGAAACACTTACTGTAACCAGCAACACTACTCCAAGCAATGGAACAGTAACAGGAACAAACGGTGTATTCACTTACACTCCGAACAACGAATTCCTTGGTACTGATACTTTCTACTACACATTGTCTTCTAACAACGGTACCAGCACAGGTATGGTAATAGTAACTGTAAATGCAGCTGTAGGTATAAACGATGTACAAAACGTGGCTATCTCTTTGTATCCAAACCCTGCTAATACTTCAGTAAACATAGTAGCTAACTCAAGCAACGTGAATGCAGTAGTATATGACATATATGGTAAAGCAGTAGTTAAAACAGGTACTTTCAACAACCGCACTAACATAGACGTAGCTAACCTAAGCAACGGTACATACATAGTTACTTTGTTGAACGAAAACAACACAATAGTTGGCAGAAACAAATTCTCTGTAGCTAAATAAT
The DNA here is from genome assembly GCA_002482725.1 of Bacteroidetes bacterium UBA7692. Classification (GTDB taxonomy): domain Bacteria; phylum Bacteroidota; class Bacteroidia; order Chitinophagales; family LD1; genus UBA7692. Next base: position 24,686 of record DLGO01000027.1, read on the forward strand.
TTTTACTTCCGGCTTAGATGCCTTTAGTAACAAAAACAGAAAGGCCCCGACAATGTCGGGGCCTTTTCATTTATAGATGATTGATTTCTATCTTACTGCTTCACCAACTGAATGCTGGCAACAATTTTCACCTCTTCGCTTACTAATGCACCACCTGCCTCGGTTATAGCATTCCAGGTAAGGCCAAAGTCTTTACGGTTCAGCTTACCTGTAAGCTCAAAGCCTGCCTTCACGTTGCCGTATGGGTCTTTTGCTATACCACTATACTCTACAGCAAGTGTCACAGGCTGTGTAGCATCCTTAATGGTAAGGTCACCTACCAATTCGTAAGCATCATCACTTTTCTTTGTAAAAGAAGTTGACTTGAAAGTCAGCTTAGGAAACTTATCCGTTTCGAAAAAATCGGCACTGCGCAGGTGGCCATCGCGCTGTGCGTTGTTGGTATCGATAGATGCCACATCGGCTTCGAAGCTGATAGCTGCGTTGGTGAAGTCATCACCTGCCTGTGCGCTGCCGCTGAACTGCTTGAAGCTACCTGTAACAGTAGTGATTACGAGGTGTTTTACTTTGAAGTGAACCTCTGAGTGCGAAGGGTCTATAACCCAGTTTGATGTTGTAGTTTCCATTTTGTTTGAATTTTTATGTTTGTTATTAATTGAATACTTTTTTTAAACTGCCTGCTGCTCATTGGCAATGCTATAATCAATGGTACCATAATCCCCGTTGAAGAAATCGCGGTATGCATGTGCCACTTCCAGGCGATTGTTCATTACAAACGGGCCTTCGGCAAAAATCGGCTCTGTATAAGGCTCGCCACCAAATATGATGACATCCTGTGCTGTAATACCACAGTTGCTGAGCGCAATAGTACCATCGCTATCGGCAAACATGGCCACCTCGCTATTGGCCAGTTGATGCCCGTTTATTTTTACCTCTACAGGTACAAATGCTGCATACTCCAGGCCTGCTTTGGTACCCAGTGTATAGGAAGCCTTGGGATTGAGTCTGATGTGGTACATGAACTGCGTAGTGAAAGTCTGCACCGGAGATTGATGGTCGCCATAGCTACCTATAACCACGCGCAACACGCCAGCGCTATCGGGCAATTCCAGTTCCGGTATAGAATCAGGTTGCAGAGCCAAGTAGCCACCCTCCTGCGCCTTGTTCTCGGCAGGCAGGTTTATCCAAAACTGTAAACCGTGCAAGGTGCCACCTGTAGCCTGAAACTCAGGGCTTTCGTGCTCATCGTGAATAATGCCGTTGCCGGAGTTCATCCACTGTGCGCCACCGGCACTTACTATGCCATGGTTGCCCTTGCTATCGAAATGCTCCAGCGAGCCACTGAACAGATAAGTGAACGTAACAATGCCCCTGTGCGGGTGTGCAAAGTCGCCATTGGGCTGCTGTACTGTGCCGGGCGATTTTTGTGTTGGGTATACATGATCGAGAAATATAAACGGCCCCACTGCTGTCATGTACCGGCTTGGCAACAGGCGGTTGACAAGCAAATCGCCTACCTTGGCATTTGTGCCACCATAAGTTGCTGTTATTACCTTTTCCATAACCATGTCTCCTTTTGTTTTATTTGACGGTACAAAGATGGCCCCATGAAGGGCAGCCTACCAATGACAAAAGGCAAGAAAGAGGCTTGACAAATGTCAAGTGACAAAAAAAATAAAGGCTACCTGGAAAGTGCCTTCTTCCTGATACGGCTAAGGGTTTCGGGTGAAATACCCAGGTAAGAGGCTACCATATTTTGCGGAAAGCGCTGCAGCAAAGACGGATTGCGCTCGGCCAGGTCGGCATAGCGCTCCTCTGCCGTAAGGCTGATAGAGGCATGAATGCGTTTTTGCGAGGCTATGAAGTTTCGCTGGTCGAGTACCGAAAAAGTACGCGTAAAAGCAGGTATTTTATCTGACAAGAGCTGCATTTTTTCGTGGGTGAGCAGCAGCACATCGGAGTCCTCCACAGCATCTACATTATACTTGGATGGAGTAAGCATGATAAAGCTTTCGCGGTCGCCTATCCACCAGTTTTCGATACCGAAATGAATGATATGCTCAATGCCTTTATCGTCCACACTATATTGCCGCATGGCACCATGTACTATAAATGCCAGGTGCTTGCACACATCGCCCTCCTGCAACAGGTATTGCCGCTTGCGTATTTTCTTTGGCACAAATGCGTCCTGTATAATTTGGTACTCTTCATCAGAAATAGCCTCATTGGTATAGGACAAAATATATTTTCGGATGGCTTCGTGCATAGGGCAAATATAGCAAAGTGCGGAAGCAATAAAGCAGAGATGATAGTATTAAGTTTCCATTAAAGACTATCCCCGGCAAGCCCCGCAATATCAGGAAATACTTCTGCAAAATTTTCACCCCTGATGGCATCCACAGAATTGATAGCATCTTTCAGCTTTGCTTTCAAATCCCTATCACCTGATTTCACCAAGGTAACAATTGCCCGGCAATGGTTCTTTATATTATCAGATTTTTTTAGGGTACTCAGGTAATCCCTTTCGAATGCTTCGTACGTTTCTACCACCTTTAACTTCATGTCTGCAGGCAGGTTATCTACCGAAAAATGATGCGGGTAAAAAAGCGGATACAGGTTCATCAACTCAGGCTTTACAAACTTTTGCTCTACCATATATCTATAGAACGCTGGCACATCCATTACATTGAATATACTGACAGTGACATTGACCCCAAACATTACATTACGGCACGCGAGCTGCACAGTCCTGAAATTATCTTCTATATCCTGCCACTTCTGCCCTTTGCGCTGATAGTCACCACGCGCGCCCATACCATCCAGGCTGGCCCATACCACTACTTTCTTAAACTTCTTCCAAAGATCTATCACATTGTGCTTTTTGTAGCGCAGCGTAGAAAAGTTGGTATTGTAAGTAAGCGTAATATCCGTATTGCCTATCTGTATCAGGTACTCCAGCGTTGCATAGTGTTCATCCATGAACAACGGCTCGCCGCCTGCAAAATGCATGCGCTTTACAGTAGGCAGCAATNNTTCATCCGCAGCCACTTTTATCTCTTTGCTTAGTGGATTTACTGCCTTGCCCAACTTCTTTTCCTCCTCGTACCAAAGCGAGCTGTAGTCGCTGTTGCAGATACGGCATTTGTAGTTACACTTATTAGAAAACCGGATATCCAATATAGGTATTGAAGATACCGCCAGCGAGCCATCTATCCCGGTGTCCTTAACCCTCGAAAAATAACGCATGTAATCGCGGTTGTAGTAATGGCGCTCACTGCTGCGCCCCATAGCCTCATAATCATGGCAATTACTACATATAGAATTCTTTTTGCCCGACAGCATATCCAGCCTTAGCTGTTTCATATTATCCGAATTCCAGGAATCTGCCAGATCAGGATTCACATTCAAATCTCCTATTTCATTGCCATCGTGTATTGAAGACATGCAGCAAGGCGCTATCTTACCATTGGTTTGCGCATGAAGCTGTATCCATGGCGACATGCAAAATACCGTTGAGTTTTGCAGCAATTCCTTATTCCGACCTTTTGGGTCAAATAAAAAATGTTTTAATTTATATGCCAGATTCATCTATAGCCTCATTACTAATCTATAATGATAATACCGATTAATATCCTAATATGCAAGCTGTAATTCAATTGTGAGCAAATGAAAAAAACGCGCTGGCCCTATATTCTTTTCGCCGCACTGCTGATAGCCTATGCATTATGGCAGGTACATATGTACAGGCAGATTAACTGGTTGTTCATGAAGTGGCACACGCATGTTGCTATATATATATATACCGGACTTACTGTTTTTCTGCTCACCAAATGGATAAACAGCAAATTTCCATTGCGTATTTACGCCAACATTAAACTGAGCCTTGGTGTATTCTTCGGAATTTTATTACTGATGGAAGGAATACTGGTGGGTTTCGGCATGGGAGACACCTATATGGAACTGATAAAGTATGGTTATGTATCACGATATGGAGCCAATACTGAAAAGTATTACAGGCTATTCAGGCCGGAAGAAACATTTACTACCACTCGGCCTGAATTTGAATATACCCGGAAGTGCAACTCGCTTGGAATACCTGATAAGGAATGGCCGGTTGCTAAAAAAAACGGAGAAAAACGTATATTGATTTTAGGAGACAGTTTTACCGAAGGAGTAGGCGCTCCGGCAGACTCCAGCTATCCTGCCATACTGAGAAGCATCTACAATACTGTGGATACCAATATTACGATTATGAATGCAGGCATAGCAGGAAATGATCCCTGCGTAAGTTTTGTAACCTATAGGGATATCCTCCGCAAATATCATCCTGACATTGTTGTTCAGTCGCTTTCTTCAAACGATATGGATACAGATTTAGCAACCAAAGGCGGTCTGGAAAGATTTCAGCAAGACAGCACCGTAAAATTCCGGGATGCGCCATGGTGGGAACCTGTATACGCGCTCAGCTATGTTTCGCGTGTATTTTTTCATGCAGCAGGGTACAATCAGCTTTTGATAAAAACTCCTTTCAGCAGCAACGAAAAGAAACAGCTTGATATAAAGGCCATTGATCTTTTTAAACAATACAGTAAGTTAATCAGCCAAGAAGGAGCAAAATTGATCGTAGTTCTACAGCCTGATGAGTCAACTGTAGATGACCAAAGATACTCGTACGACATGAGTTATATAACAAAAGAAATTTCTACCATGAAGGCGACCGAAGTACATGACATGCTGCCGTTTTACACAGCTTATTTCAAGACAAAAAACATATCCCATAAAGACTACTACTGGCAACAGGACCACCACCATAACAGTAGGGGATATACTGTAATGGCTTTGGCTGTAAAAGATATCCTTGACTCTGTGGATGCAAAGCATGAAGCCAAGTAAAAATCAAATTATTTCTATAGGTGCCTTTATCTGCGCCACATCTCTTTGCTTCTGGCTATTGGCACCGGGTGTGTGGCTGCCTGATGCTATAAATGCCTACATACAAAGCAGCACGGGCGTTTTCGGCAGTGCGCAACCCGTTGCATTTGCTTTACTATGCTCGCTTTCCCTGCACATTTATCCCGGATCTCTTCCTATATTCCTGTTCTGCACAACATTATTCTATTATGGGATGGCTGTATTTATTTTCAAAAATGTTCCCAGCCTCAAACTCAGCATACCTCTGTTCATACTGCTTGGTTTCTGGCCGGTACTTTTTGCCAATATTGGTGTAGTGCAAACAGAAGCTGTCCAGTTAGCATTACTTTCATTTTTCATTGCTAACACTTATTTGCTGCATGGTTACAATGGCAGGTATAGATCAGGGTTACTAGCAATACAGATTTTGGCGTTGATACTATTTGGCCTGGTAAGGTACGACTCACTACTGGTAATGCTTTTGCTGGGTTATTGGCTGGGCTACACCTGGTACAAAAAGCATGGATGGAAACCTGTACTACAAACAACAGGTATCCTCTGTCTTTTTTTTATGCTAAAGACCACTGCAGACAACTATGCCGGCATAGATACCAGCCAGCGTGCGCAAATGAGCTCATCTCTGTTGGTAGTGGATCTCGCAGCTATATCTGCAGAAAGCGGAACAAACTATATTCCTGACTACTGTTGGCAGGACTATCTGATACCGGAAGAAAGGAGCGTGGAAAAAATACAATATGGATTTACATACTGGAAGTACGCCTTCTACTCTTATATGTATAATGTAGACCCATCGGTCGGTTTGCTTAGATACCACAATGCTGAGCATAATAGTAATGTGCGCACCCGGTGGTTGAAAGTGGTGGCAATGCATCCATGGCTATATCTCAAATTCCACGCCCGGTCCTTTTGGTATTTCCTTATCTGCGATTACTTTCAAATGGGATTCGAAAATGGATTAAGGGATTCGCACAAAAGCCTGGCAAGGATAACCGGAATTGAAAAAAGCCCTGCACTGGATGCCTTTTTGGCAAAACACGGAAACAGATTTAGTTATGATGGCAAAGACCTGTTATTGATAAGCGACAGCTATCCTATAACAGCAGAGGAAGAAGCAGGCGTGAACACACTGCTAAGCAGTCGTAGGCTTGGCGATGTACGGTGGATGAAGTGGTACTCCGAAATACCCGCACAGGTATATGTGCAGCCGCATAAAATGAGCGATCGGTATGTAGACCCTGCTTTCGATTTCTTCAAGGCACGGTTCAGGATCTTTGCCTTTATGGGAGGCTATTTCTTTGGATTAATATTACTGCTCGCAGTTTTCGTGCGAAGGTTCCGCGACAGGTACATTCGGTTTACATTTATCACGCTTTGTGTAGCGGGCATATTGCACATAGGGATGCGCTTTATATTTATCACAGACCCTGTATTCCGCTTCGGTATTATATCAGTGCTGCTGCTATTTTTTGCATTTGTACTGGTGGTTGCAAATATCGAAAAACAACTTTCCGGTAAGGAGATACAACCCGAATAGTAATTTTACCCTTACTTTAACCTGATAATTAAATAAAACAAACATGGAAATACAACTGGAACAGACTGACTCAAAAGGAGCATACTTTATAGAGCAGGAAGGCAAGCGCCTGGGTGAAATGACATTCAGCAAGGCAAGCGATAACCTGATAATAATAGACCATACAGAAGTATCGGATGAACTGCGCGGCACTGGCGCCGGTAAAAAGTTAGTGACCGCAGCTGTAGAGGATGCGCGCAAGCACGGCTTTAAAATATTGCCTCTTTGCCCTTTTGCCAAATCGGTATTTGATAAAACGCCGGAGTTTGGGGATGTGCTGAGCAAGTAATTTTGCATCTTAAATGGCAAGCCGCTATGGGGATTCATCCATAGCGGCTTTGCTATTCAGTAGTGATTGTGTTATAAAAACATCCCACCTGAAGCCTCTATACACTGTGCATTGACCCAACGGGCATCATCGCTGCACAGGAAGGCCACAACACCGCCTATGTCGTCTGGCTGGCCTATTCTGCCAAGCGCTGTCTGCGAGGCAAGGAATGCCCCCATGCCCGGATTCTCCAATGCCCTTTTTGTAAAATCAGTTTCTATTATTCCCGGTGCTACCACATTGGCGGCAATACCACGGCTGCCCAGTTCCTTTGCTAGATACCTGGTAAAGGTTTCTATTGCTCCTTTCATTGATGCATAAGCCGCATAGCCCGGCACTGCAAAGCGGGCCAAACCCGTGGAGATGTTAATGATACGCCCGTTGTCCGCTATCAGCGGCAATGCTTTTTGCGTAAGAAAAAATACACCCTTGAAGTGAACATTCATTAGACTATCGAAAGCTTCCTCCCTAGTTTGTGGTATCAGCGCATGCGCATCTATACCTGCATTGTTTACCAGAAAGTCGAAGGTTGTTCTTTGCCACTTATCTGCAAGTAACCTGCCCAGTTCCTCTATAAAACCATCAAATATGGCCACTTGCGCTACATCCAGTTGTATTGCGACTGCCTTTTGCCCCAATGCCTCTATGGCTATTACCACTTCATCGGCCTCTTCTTTTTGGGTGCGGTAGGTGATGATCAGGTCTATACCTTTTGCCGCCAGCTTCAGGGCTGTGTTCCTGCCCAATCCCCTGCTGCTGCCTGTTACCAGCGCTATTTTACCTTGTTCCATATCTATACTTTTTTAAGTGTTTAAATTATGGTACAAAGCTAGGCCACCGGTATGCCGGAATAATGGTGACTGTTTCAGTTTAAATGGTGATAGCTTCAGTATTAATGGTGACAGCTTCCTAATGGGGCAGACGACCCATCAGGTAATCTTCGCGGTATTGCTTGGGTGTTTGCCCGGAAAACCGCTTGAAGAACTTGGTGAAGTTAGAAGGGTCGAAGGTGAGCGATTGGGCAATGGCCGCGATAGAGGCTTCGTTATGCTCCAGCTTATAGCGCGCTATATCCATCAGCTTCATCTCGAAAAAATAGCAGGGCGAGTTGCCGCTTGTCAGCTTTATGGTATTGCTCAGGTGCGTAGGGTGGATGTGCATCAGGGCGGCTATATCCCTTATCTCATACATTTCGGTACACTTACCATCAACTATATCCCTCAGATGTATATCTATGTGCCGCAAAAATTCGGCGGTTATCTCGTGTTGCCTGGCCAGTATCTTTTTAGGGATCACTGCTTGGGGGGATATGGTTGCTACCTGCATGCTGTTGCTAACGATTGAGCCAGAAAAATATGATACCTTCATTAAAACAAAAACACCCCATGCAAAAGCATGAGGTGTTCGTATGGTGTTATAAGAATAGCCTTTGGGTAGGACTATACTCTTCTTTTCTTAGGAGGGCGGCAACCGTTGTGAGGGATTGGTGTAGTATCGTTTATGATGCTTACGTCCAAGCCACTTGTTGCAACCGAACGGATAGCGCTTTCGCGACCAGAACCCGGACCGTGAACAAATACCTCTACTTTACGCAAACCAGCTTCCATAGCTACTTTAGCTGCGTCCTGTGCTGCAAGCTGAGCTGCATACGGAGTATTTTTCTTAGAACCGCGGAAACCCACTTTACCGGCGCTGCTCCATGAAATCACCTGACCTGTCAGGTTAGTAAAAGAGATAATGATATTATTGAAAGTAGCGCTTATGAACACTTTACCTTCTGATTCTACCTTTACTACGCGTTTTTTCGCTTTTGCTTTAGCTGTTGCCTGGGCTGATTGTTGTTTTGCCATTTGCTTCTTATTTCTAAATTTAACCGGAAGTTAATTATTATTTAGTTACTTTTTTCTTGTTAGCAACTGTTTTACGTTTACCTTTTCTGGTACGTGAGTTATTCTTAGTAGACTGACCACGCAGAGGCAAACCTTTACGGTGACGTATACCACGGTAAGAACCAATATCCTGCAAACGTTTGATGTTGCTTTGAACCTCTCCACGCAACTCACCCTCTAGTTTCAGGTTATTTGCGATGTAAGCCAAAATACCATTTATGTTCTCATCGGTCCAGTCCTTTACTTTGGTGTTGGGTGTTACTCCAACCTCTGTAAGGATTTTACCGGCAGTAGTTCTGCCAATACCGTAGATGTAAGTAAGTGCGATTTCACCGCGCTTGTTTTTCGGAAGGTCGTTACCAGCTATACGTGCCATGCTTATATTTTATCCTTGACGTTGTTTAAATTTTGGATTCTTCTTGTTAATAACATAAAGCACTCCTTTGCGCCTTACCAATTTGCAGTCTACACTGCGTTTTTTTACTGATGCTTGTACTTTCATACATTAATAATTTTAAAATTGCCTATTTGTACCTAAATGTTATTCTTCCCTTGTTCAAATCGTATGGGCTCATTTCCAACTGTACTTTGTCTCCCGGTAGTATCTTGATATAGTGCATTCTCATTTTTCCTGAGATGTGAGATATTACCTCATGCCCATTCTCTAGTTTCACCCTGAACATAGCGTTGCTCAAAGCTTCTACTATTATACCATCTTGAACAATTAAGTCTTGTTTAGCCATACTTTTCTAACCGTTTTTTGAACCAGAATACTTCTAAATTTTTGAAAACGGAGCGCAAATATACGATTCTCCATCACAAAAAGAAATAATGGCTGAAAAAAGTTTTAAGAAATTGTACTGAATTCTGTAAAAATCGGGTTTATCGTCATTTTGCTGTGTACAAATCCATAAAACCATCCCTGTCCTTCATTATGCTTCTACCGTCAGATCGCTGTTTGCATACGTAATACAAGTGAGTATCACGCCCTCCCGCTGCTCTTTATCCGTTATTATCTCGTTCAGCGGCATATCGGTAGTGCCATCTGTGCATTTGGCTATACATGCACCGCATCGCCCTCCACGGCAATTGTAGGGCAACTCTATTCCATTCTTAAGCGCAGCATCCAAAATGGTATCCGGATAGGCCACGCTGAATGAATATTCCTTTTTATTATACGTCAATTCTACAAGATGGGGCTCCGCACTATGCGCAGCCTCCGTGGCGCGGACAGGTGGTATTACAAAATCTTCCCGCTTTATCTGCTCCGGGTCAAAACCCATAAATATCATGGTAAGCCGTGCTGTACGCATAAAAGCCATAGGGCCGCACATGTATACTGCTGCCAGCGAACGCTCGTGTATGCTTTCCCGGTTTATCAGATGCTCCAGCATAGCGTTATTGAGCCGCGCCGGGCGGAATACACCCTCCAGCGGATCACTGATAATATGGATTATATTCAGGTTAGAGTATTCACCTTCCAACTTTAGCAATCGCTCATGAAATATAATATGAGCTTCGCTGTGGCTGGCATATAATAAATGAATAGCGCTTTGCGGTTCTGTTAACAATATCTCCTGCAATAGGGAATAAACCGGGCCTATGCCACTACCCGCGGCAAAAAGAAAAACATCGCGCGGCACATCGGCTTTTACAAACAAAAACCTGCCCGTTGGCAAAAGCGTCTTTACCTCGTCGCCTACTTTCAGGTGGTCGTTAAGAAAGCGCGAAACCTCTCCATTGGCAATCCGCTTAACCAGCACCGCCGGATTGGTATCGAGTACAGGGTGCGAGCAAAACGAATAAGCACGGCGCACCTCCTCCCCTGCCCTGTCGTTCATAATTATAGTTAGGAACTGCCCCGGAAGGTAAGTGTAGCCCTCCGGCTTTTCGAATACGATCTCTTTAGTATCGTTAGTATGTGGTATAATCTGTAATACCCTAAGCTGCTGGTACATATTATTTAAGGTACTGTTATGGTTGAATAGCAGCCGGGCGCATAAACTCGCTGCACAATATTGCTGTGGCCATGGCCGCATTCAATGACTCCGCGCCACCAAAGCTGGGGATACTTACCGGATGAGTGATATATGGTAAAAGCGCCTGCGATATACCATTGGCTTCATTGCCTATCAGCAATATGCCTTTGGCACCCAAGTCCTGCTTATATACATTTTCACCCTCCAGCAATGCCCCGTAAACAGGTAGCGCTGTTTTGGCAAAGACCTGCTGCAGATTGGTATAAGTAATACCCGTTCGGAAAAGCGAACCCTTGGCCGCACTCACCGTTTTGGGGTTATAGGCATCTACACAATCCTCCGAACACAATATATGCTGTATGCCAAACCAGTCTGCTATACGGATAATAGAACCCAGATTGCCCGGGTCGTTGATACTGTCGAGTGCAAGGTATAGGCTACCTTTTTCCAATGCAGGAATAGCTCCTGAAGCAGGAATACTTGCCACCGCAATCACTTCATCGGGCTGGGTATGGGTGCTGCATGCCTTTAATTCTTCGGCAGTGGCTTCAAAAATTTCTATTTTTTTATTTCCTGTCAGTTCCCTGTTGGCCTGTAGCCAGGATGCAGTGGCATAAAGGCTTTGCACATAATAGCCGGACGACAACAATTCAGCTACTGTTTTGTTACCTTCTACTAAAAAAGCTTTATGCTCGTGTCTGAATTTTTTTAAATGCAGGGAATTAAGAAATTTGATTCGTACTTTGGAAATCATTTATAGTAATCTATTGCCGAAAGTAGAAATAAAAGTGCTGATAAAACCTTTGGGTCTGAATAAAATATTGTTATTGCTTTTTGTGGCCTCTATATTGGCGCTCACGGGTTGCTCGTCTACCAGGAACATACCCGAGGGCAGCTACCTCGTAAATAAGAACAAGGTAATATTTGACAAGGTAAAGGATGTAGCCGAGCGCGAAAGGCTGCGCGCCGACCTGAGCCAGGTAGTAGTGCAAAAAACCAACCGCAAGCTGCTGGGCATGCCCATGCGCCTGTGGATATACAACAACGCCACCAAGCCCAGGAAAAAGATAAACAAGTTCCGCAACTGGCTGCAGACCAAAGTAGGCGAGCCGCCCGTGGTATTCGATTCGCTGCAGGCGCAGCGCACCATAAGCCTGATGGAGAACTACCTGTTCAACTATGGGTACTTTTATGGCGATGCCACCTTTACCGTAGCTACCAAAAAGAAAAAGATGACGGTGACCTACACCGTGAAGCAGGGTCCTGTATGGCGCATAGGCAATGTAGTATTCCCGGTTGGCACCACCGTATCGGAAAAGCTGGTAAAAGTAAAAGAGGGCAACACCTACCTGAAAAAGGGCCTGCGCTTTGACATAACCACAGTGAATGCAGAGCGCGTGCGTATAGAAAATGACCTGCGCAACTCGGGCTATTACTACTTCAACAAAGAGTACATTACCTACGACTTCGATACCACCCGAGAGAAATATGTGGTAGACATAAAAATGAAGCTCTACCAGCCCACAGACACTACCGAGCACCAGCCATACCGCATAAACGACATCTATGTAATATCGGACTATGACGCGGGCCTCAGCGAAGGTCTCAGCGGCAGGGATACAGTGCGGGTAAACGAGTTCCTCTTCATACAGCAAAAGATGAAGATAAAACGGAGGATACTGATGGAGTCCATCTTCTTCCGCAAGGGTGAGCTGTTTACAGCAGATGCCTTTCAGCGCACGCTGCGCAGGTTGAATGAGCTAGGCACCTTCAAGTTCGTAAGCCTGGAGTTCAACAGATTGAACAGAAGGGATACCAGCCTGCTGCTGAATGGTTTTGTTTACCTGACACCTGCCAAAAAGCAAACCCTGATGGGCGGCATAGATGCCAACCACAACTTTGAGGGGCTTACGGGTCTTGGCGGGCAGATATCTTACCGCAACAGGAACCTGAGCAAGGGAGCCGACCAATTACAGCTGGATTTCAGCGCCAACATACAATTGAACTTCAGCAAAAAGAACCTAAAGCTGAAAGCCGATGATATCATCAACACCGTATTGCTTACGGCCGATGCCACTTATTACCTGAACCGTTTTGCATTGCCATTTAAGGTAGGAGTAAATGCCAACACCAATCCCAAGACCAGGATAAACGGGCGGTACAGCTACGAGATACGGCATGACTTCCCTTCCAACATAAAGCTATACACCTCCAATACATTTACCACCACCTATGGCTATGAGTGGAGCTCGCGCAGGTACATCAGACATTATTATAACCCTACTTTCCTCAACTTCTTTACCATCAATAAAACGGACTCTTTCAACAACTTCCTTGCCAAGCGCCCATCGCTGAAGCGAAGCTACGACCAGCAGATAACCTGGGGTTCCAACTATGCCTTTATATACAGCAACCAGAAGTCGGCCACCGACCTGTGGTACACCACGCTGCGCGGCGGCGTGGAAATAGCGGGCAACATACTATATGCGGGCTTCCGCGCGGCAAACAGCAAGTCATCGCAGCAGGATAGCTTCCTTATATTCAAGGTGCCTTTTTCGCAGTATGCGCGCTTTGAGGCAGAGTGGCGCAACTATGTGCGCATCACGCGGCACAGCTCCTTTGCCATGCGCAGTTACGCAGGTATCGGTATCCCTTATGGCAACTCCAAATCTCTGCCTTATGTAAAGCAGTTTTTTGTGGGTGGATTGAACAGCCTTCGCGGATTCCAGATCAGGGAGATAGGCCCCGGAGGATTTGTGGACTCCACTGTAAATATAGACGACCCCAAAGCAAGCCAGGGAACACTCTTCATAGACCAGGTGGGCGATATCAAAATGGAAGTAAATGCCGAGATACGCTTCGATATCTACAAATGGCTAAAGGGCGCTGCTTTTATAGATGCAGGCAACGTATGGCTGATACGCGAAGACCCATCGCGACCAAAGGGTGTATTCGAGTTCAACCGCTTCTGGCGGGAGTTTGGTATAAGCGCCGGTGCAGGCGTGCGTATGGACTTCAACTTCTTTGTAATAAGGCTCGACTACGGTGTACCAATTCGCGACCCGCGCATAGCAGGCGACAACAAATGGACAATCCGCAAAGGGCAGTTTAACCTAGGCATCGGGTATCCGTTCTAAACTCATTTCTCAACATGCCAAAACCACCAAAGAAAACAGATGCCGAGCTTGTAGCCGAATATTTCGGGCAACTTGACCATCCACTAAAGGATGTAGTACAACTATTGCGAAGGAGCATATTAGCCGCCGATGTCACCGTTGGCGAGCAGATAAAATGGAACTCCCCTAGCTTTTACTATACCGGCGATATGAAGCCCTTTGACCCCAAAGAATACAAGCGCGACATAGTGGTACTGAACCTGCACAAAAAAGACCATGTGCTGCTGATATTCCCGACAGGGGCCAGAATTAAGGATGCATCCGGATTGCTGGAAGGCAAGTTTACCGATGGTAGAAAGATGATAACCATTCGCAGCTTAGCCGATGCCGAAGGCAAAGCCCACGGGATACAGCAGGTGATAAGGGAATGGCTCAATACTGTCGAAAAATAGGATTACCTCAATCACTTATTACAGCATTACGCTACTATAATATCTCTATAAAAGTAGCCGTCTGAGAAGACTTAATCTGTAGTGGCCTGTAAATAGAAATATCGCGCAGGGTATAATTGTTGGAGCCGGAATTCTTTTCCTCTTCCTGCTCTTTGCCAGACACATGTATGATATAGTCGCCATGCTCATAAGTGCCGAAATCCAGCGTATAAACTGATACCGCAAATTGCGTAGCCAGAATAGTAGAATCCGCTGCCAGCAAATCCACCCTCAGGAAATCATCCAGCGCGTAATAATATTTGCTCGTTGGCTGCCGGTCGTAGCGCACGGTAACTTTTACGCCTCCTGTTTTTGTAAGGGCTTCAATTTCTTTAACCTCATCTTTGGCGCATCCGCTTATACCGACTATGGCAACAACTAAAAGGGCTATTGCAGTTATTTTGTTTTTCATATTCGCTATAAACATACTATTTAATTTCCTTTTTCATGGCACCCGCCTGCACCGCCCCTCCGGCCTCCCTGCGCAGGCGCCGGGCTATCCGTTCCTACTCCTCGCTCCGCTGTGGGGTATATTCACGTTATTCTATTTCCGGAGTTCATGAATCTTCGATTTCTACTGCTATCCCTGGCGCGGGTCGCAAGTGTAGTAGTGTTGTCGGTCATAGCTACGGTAATTTCAGCCAGTTCTTAAACTACACTTTACCTTAATTATCAACTACTTACCGCGGTTTCGCTGCGGTAGTTGCTTCGGTATATTATACCGCTATGTCAAAGAACGTCTACCCCATCTGACACCAACTCTTATTTTATGCGTTTAGTGTCATTTTATTAACCCATCGTACCATTTTTATACTGATAATCAGTCTCTTATTTCAATTCTAAAAATGACATAAAAATTATTTTTGGTGTCATTTAGTGTCACGCCCTTGCCGTCACTTCTGTCGGTAAAACCTGCGGTACTTTTCCCTCCTCCTACTTGTTAAAAAATGGCGGTGGTTGGCGGTGGTTGGCGGAATTTGCACTTTTCAGCATGGGGTCCATTATTCTTGCGGTACTTTTCTCCACCCAAAACTATTACCTACCAACACATTCACCCAAAATCCTGTCGGTAAAATCAACATCAGAATTGTCGGCTTCAAAACATCCACACCCCCAAAAAGTGGCGGTGGTTGGCGGTGGCTGGCGGAAATCGCGTTTTTTATACCTTTTTCGATTTGTTAAAACCTGCGGTACCCAATTGCGGTATTCTGTCGGTGTTTCATCCGGCTCTTCGCTGTTCGGGATGTTCCGAAGTGCATCCCCGAACCCAGACCACCGGGTTCTCTGAACCCGAACTTTGGCACCGATTATCTTACTTACTGCTGTCGGCTTTTTTCGCCTTAGCTATCTGCAGGCATTTCCTTGTGATAAAACCCAAATTCCCGTTTGTTCCCGGGCTGCTCCCATTCGTGAAATCTCAGAATCCGTTAATCCGTGATTCAGACAAAACAATAAAGAACGCTCCGGGTCCAAAACCCACCTGCTAAGGTAAATTCATATCCCCTCACACCGTTAGCAAAAAAGGCGGCAAAATTTTCAAATCCATCTAACCCTATGATTATCAGATGCGGGCATGGGTATAGAAAAAATGTTATTTCCTTTTTTTACCAACCATGTAGCTGGTAAAAAATATTTACCGGCATGGGCAGCTAAAAGCAAATGCCGCAAGCAAATATTGCTCCCGACAATATTACCCGCAGCATTTACCGAACACACAGTTATTGCGGTGCTAACCGCATATCTTTTTTTATCAGTTTTGGCTTAGTTGCCAGTTATAGGTACGCACCAGGTCTTTATTGGTAATAATACCATGTACCAGCCCATCCTTTACCACAGGCACTGCCTGAAACTTTCCATCGGCCAATATATCCAATATGGTTTCCAGCGAATCATCCACACCTACCGCAGTTGGGTTGCGTGTCATTACTGCTTCTATCTTAAACTCCCTCTCCAGTGTGGCGGCATCCGTTGGCAAGCCTTCGGTAACTCGCTTGCCGATATATGCAAGCATATCGTTTACGCTGATGATGCCGATCAGTTTATCATCAAAAGCCACAGGCAGGTGCTGTATTTTGTGCATGGTAAAGAACTCCATTACCTGGCCAAACTGGTTATTTAATCCTGCCACTACCACATTGGTGGTCATAATCTGCGATGCTGTAATATTTGTTTTCATTGTTATGCTTGTTTAGCAGAAACAAAGCTATCACTGCATCTGCAGCCAAAGTATGACGCAAGTCAGTTAAATGTATGATGTAGGTTGGCTCTTGTATAGGCGTCGATTTATCGTGTCTCCACAACCGTATGGTGTATTTGAATTGATTTTTTGTTATGGTCGTTGGTCATTTCATTCTGTCGATGTGCGTCCACAGAAGCGATTTTTCGCTTCTCTAAATCCGTATGGCTGCTAAATCCGTATGGCAAGACCCGCCCGGTACGATGTACCTGCCCGCCGAACCCAATTGCAATATTGCTTTTGCAAAACCCTATGGTGCATCAGCTACACCCAAAAGATTCAAAAAAGGGATTTTTTGCTAACACCTTGTTTTATAAGCACTACATTCGAACAGTTAGCGCCCCCATGCTGTTATAGTTTTTAACAAGGCATTAAAAAAAAAATATGACACAACAATATGATTTTGGGATGATAGGGCTCGGCACCATGGGTAGCAATCTGGTGTACAATATGTGCGACCACGGTTTCAACGTGGCGGGATTTGATAAGAATGAAAAGCAGGTAGCCACATTTACCGAACGCGCAGGTGACAAAAAGGTGTTTGGCACCACCAACCTTCAGGAGTTTATCGCGGCTTTGAAAAGCCCGCGCGTAATCATGATGCTGGTACCCGCAGGCGCGCCTGTAGATGCAGTAATTGAAGAATTGAAACCCCATCTGAGCCCTTCGGATTTATTAATGGATTGCGGCAACTCTCACTTTACGGATACAGACAGGAGAACAGCGGCCCTTGAGAAAGAAGGTTTCAGCTTTTTGGGTGTAGGCGTATCGGGTGGCGAGGAAGGCGCGCGCTTCGGGCCAAGCATCATGCCGGGCGGTACAAAGGATGTGTACGGCAGGGTATCTGCCATGCTGGAGGCAATATCGGCTAAGGTAGACGGCAAGCCATGTGTAACTTATTTAGGTCCCGGTTCTGCCGGCCATTATGTAAAGATGGTGCACAACGGCATAGAGTATGGATTGATGCAGCTGATATCGGAAACCTACCACCTGCTAAAAGAAGGCGGAGGCTTCAACAATTCCGAGCTGAACCAGGTATTCACCACATGGAATGATGGCTTGCTGAAATCATTTTTGATAGAGGTAACAGCTAAGATTTTTGCCCGAAAGGATGATGAAACAGGCAATGACCTGATAGACCTGATATCGGATGCCGCACACCAGAAAGGCACCGGTAAATGGACATCGCAGAACGCATTTGACCTCCAGGTGCCGATACCGGCAATAGATGTGGCGGTGGCCATGCGTGAGCTATCTGCACTAAAAGAAGAGCGAAAAAGCGCAGAAGAAAAATTACCTGCTACAGAGCAGGCAGAGCAAATATCTAAAGAGGATTGGGTGGAGTGTGTAGAGCAGGCTTTGTACTTTGCCTTTATCACCACCTACGCGCAGGGCATGGCGCTGTTGCAAACGGCATCCAAAGAATACAAATATGAGCTGAAGCTGGAAGAGGTGGCAAGCATCTGGCGAGGAGGCTGCATCATACGCGCCACGCTGCTGGAGCACATACGCGAGGCATACAGCAAGCAAAGCGGCCTGGCCAATATATTGCAGGATGACTTCTTTGCCCATGAGCTGAAAAAAGCAGAGCGCGGCATCAGGAAAACAATACAATCGGGCATAGGTGCAGGCATACCTATGGCGGCCCTATCGGCATCGCTGGCATACTACGACAGCTACCGCAGGGCATGGCTGCCTACCAACCTGATACAGGCACAGCGCGACTACTTTGGTGCGCATACCTACGAGCGCGTAGACAGGCAAGGAACATTCCACACTAAATGGGAACAAAAGCAAACATAAAATGGAAACGAAAAATAAAGTAGAGCCTACTATAATTGTGATTTTTGGTGGCACGGGCGACCTTACCTGGCGCAAGCTGATACCCGCCTTGTACAACCTGTACCTGGATGGCTGGATATCGGATAAGTTTGCCATGATAGGCCTGGGGCATAGCGCCCGCACGCAGGAGGAATTTCAAACACACCTGCACACCGGGCTGGATAAGTTTTCGCGCAGGGGCAAATCGAAAAAGAAAGAGTGGGATGAGTTTGCACAAAGCCTGACCTACCTGCGTGGCGAGATAACGGAGAACTCCACCTACGCTAATATAGAAAAGCACATAACCCAGTTGGAAAAGAAATGGGAAACGCCTGCCAACAGGATCTTCTATATGTCGGTGCCGCCAAAATACTTCGACACCATTGCATTGAAAATAGGTGAAACAGGCCTTGCCAAAGATAAGGAACGAAGCAGACTGGTAGTAGAGAAGCCATTTGGCCACGACCTGCAGAGTGCAAAGGACCTGAACAACCTGCTGCACAATATGTTCGACGAAAACCAGATATACCGCATAGACCACTACCTGGGCAAGGAAACAGTGCAGAATATACTGGCATTCCGATTTGCGAATGCCCTCTTCGAACCGCTGTGGAACAGGAACTATATAGACCATGTCCAGATAACCGTGTCGGAACAAATAGGGATAGAGAACCGAGGCAACTACTACGAAACGGCAGGTGCCCTGCGCGACATGATACAGAACCATATACTGCAGCTGCTGTGCCTTATAGCCATGGAGCCGCCTGTATCCTTTGAGGCAGATGAAGTGCGTAACCGAAAGGTAGACGTGCTGAGCGCGCTACGCAAGCTGAAACAGGAAGATATACATAAGCACGCTGTGCGCGGGCAATATGGCGAGGGTTGGGTAAAAGGAGATAAAGTACAAGCCTACCGTCAAGAAAAGGACGTAGACAAAAACAGCAACAGGGAAACATTTGCTGCTGTGAAGCTATATATAGATAACTGGCGCTGGCAGGGTGTGCCATTTTACCTGCGTACAGGCAAGCGCATGACAGAGACTGTATCGGTTATCACCATACAGTTCCGCCCCGTACCGCATCAGTCCTTTCCAAAAGAATCGGCAGGCAACTGGCAGTCGAACAGGCTGGTATTGAATTTGCAGCCGGGTATGAATATCAGTCTGCGCTTTCAGGCAAAGCGGCCGGGACTGGAGATGCTGCTGCATCCTGTAGATATGCTTTTTGATTACAAGGAGTCATATTCTTCGGGCAGTCCGGAGGCTTACGAAACCTTGCTGCTGGACATCATGCAAGGCGATTCGACCCTGTTTATGCGGGGCGACCAGGTAGAGGCCGCATGGAATATTCTGATGCCGATCATCAGGAACTGGGAAATAAACCCCGCAGTAGATTTCCCCAACTATGCCGCTGGCATGCCGGGACCTGAAGACGCAGAAGCGCTGATAGCAAAAGACGGACATAACTGGATGGTAACACCACCCGAAAAAGAAAAAGACAAGGATTGCTAATGGAGAGCGGAAAAAGAGTACATGTTTTTGAAACACCTGATGCAGTGGCACAGGCAACTTGCGATTTTATAGTGCGTCTGGCAGCAGATACCATACGCCTGAACGGCAGGTTTTCTATAGCGCTGTCGGGCGGCAGCACACCTGCTAAATTGTTTGAAATGCTGGCTACTGCTGAGTATGCAGAGCAGATACAATGGAGCAGGGTATTTGTGTTTTGGGGCGATGAGCGCTGTGTACCTGCCAACGATAAAAGGAACAACGCACATGTAGCAAAGAACTTACTGTTGGATAAAGTAGCTATACCTGCAGAGAATATTTTTGCTGTGCCTGTAGAACCGGAACCGGCTGAGGCAGCATTACAGTATGAACAAAAGATAGACGAGTTTTTTGGCAAGAACACAAAGGGTTTCGACTTAATACTATTAGGCTTGGGCGATGATGGGCATACTGCATCTATATTCCCCGGCAGCCCTGTAATACACGAGCATGAGAAATGGGTGAAAGAGGCTTATGTTGAAGAGCAGAAAATGTACCGCATCACCTTTACCCCTGTGCTGATAAACCAGGCAAGGAATGTACTGTTCCTGGTAACAGGAGCAGGCAAGGCAAGCATAATAAACACAGTGATAACAGGCGAGCAGGAGATAAACAAATACCCCGCACAAATAGTGAAACCGGAAACGGGAAGGTTGCTATGGTTCCTGGACAAGGCGGCGGCAGCAATGTTGGAAAATGTATCTATATAATGCCTCTTACAAGTCATTATAATTTATAAATTAACAAGATAATCAGCCCTGATTCTTAAAAGCTGTTACTTAACAAAACCTATTGGTTTTGGATCATGTAAATGCGCTATTTTCATACTATGCCTAAGTTATATTTTGGTCAAACAGGACATGCGGACCTGCCGTTGCACTACGGGCATGTGCCTTTGTGGCTGGCACAGCGCATGAGCTTGCTGGGCGGTGCTATTATAGAATCAATACTGCTCGATTACGGCAAAGCAGAGGTGCTGAAGCGCTTGAGCGATCCTTTTTGGTTTCAGGCATTGGGATGTGTTATGGGCATGGACTGGCACTCTTCGGGTATCACCACATCGGTAATGGGTGCATTGAAAAAGGCGATCAATCCTAAGTCGAAAGAACTGGGAATTTATATATGCGGCGGCAAGGGAAAATACTCTCGGCAGACACCGTCAGAGCTATTGGACATAGCCAGCAAAACAGGGCTGAATGGCGATGAGCTGGTACGCTACAGCAAGCTAAGCGCCAAGGTAGACAACACGGCCATTCAGGATGGGTTCCAATTGTACCTCCACTCGTTTATTCTTTCAGATACAGGTGAGTGGGCTGTGGTGCAGCAAGGCATGAATGATGGGGTCGGTATGGCGAGGAGGTACCACTGGCATTCGGAGCAGATGAAGAGCTTTCTGGAAACGCCGCATACTTACATCTATGGAAAAAACCAAGGCACCATACTGAACCTTACGGACCCGCTGGCAGCAGATGCTAAAAGCAACATACTACAGCTGATAAAGGAAGAGCCCAACAGCCTGATGCCCGAGATAAAGAAGATAATAATGCCATCGCACCACGATGTGCGCGCAGAGAATGTAAACCTGAAGCGGCTTGGCTCCATGCTTGCCCTGGCGCACCAAAAGGAACTGAGGGATTTTGAATCATTGCTCTTATTGGAAGGATTGGGCCCGAGGACTATACAATCGCTGTGCCTGGTGAGCGAGGTGATACATGGCGCACCATCCAGGTTCAGCGACCCGGCCAGGTTCTCTTTCGCACATGGCGGCAAAGACGGACACCCGTTTCCCGTTCCGGTAAACACATACGATGAAACCATCAGCACACTACGGGAATCGCTGGAGAAAGCGAAGGTGGGCCATAGTGAAAAGCAGCTGGCGATAAAGAACCTGTCCAAAGTATCGGAGATGATGGAGAGCAACTTTACCCCGAATGCTGACTTCGATAAGGTGATAGAAAAAGAGCGGAACGAGTCGTATAAGTATGGAGGAAGAACAGTTTTTGGCAAGGCAAAGCCACCAAAGAAAATAATTACCAATAACCAGCTGGACCTGTTCAGCTGATAACCATGGGCGAGGCACCCTATTTGCAACAATCCTGTACAAACCGGCTACCGATGATAAACTACGACAACTTAAAAATACCCGAAGCCACTGCGCTGCAAAGAGAGCTGCGCAATAAGGTAATCATACAGGATAAAACCGTTGAAATACATACTATTGGCGGAGCCGATATTTCGTTGAACATGTTCAGCAAAACGATATATGCCGGTATTGTGGTTTTATCCTTTCCTGAGCTGAAGCCGATAGCATATTCACTGGTAAAGTCGGAGACGTACTTCCCCTATGTGGCAGGCTACCTTGCCTTTCGAGAAGTACCTGCACTGGTGCAGGTATGGGAGCAGATGCACAGCAAGCCCGACATACTGGTAGTGGATGGTCATGGCATAGCGCATCCGCGCAGGTTGGGGATAGCAGCGCACTTTGGCGCGCTGACAGGTCAGCCAAGTATGGGCTGCGCAAAGAAAATACTGTTCGGCAAATACGAAGAGCCGGGAATGGAAAGAGGTGCATACAGTACCATATATGATAAGGGCGAAGAGATAGGATATGTATTGCGCAGCAAGGCCAAGGTGAAGCCTGTGTATGTGTCGCCTGGCCACCTTATGAGCCTTGCAGATAGTTTGCAGCTGATGCAGCAATGCCTTGGAAATTATCGCATACCGGAACCAACAAGGCTGGCGCATGAGTTGGTAAATAAGTTTCGGCTTGGGGAATTGCAAGAAGGATATTTTGACCTGTGACAACAGTTGTTTAATTCCATATTCTTATTTCCATATCTTGAATTTCAGCTTGAACTTTTTGTGCTGGATCAGCTCTCTCCAATCAATAAAGAGCAATGCGCAGATAAGCAGTATACCCAGCACCAGGCCGGTCATAGATTTCCAATCTACCATACCCTCAAATAGCTTGGTGGTATTGGCCACAGCATATTCACCCATAAATACTGCAATAGAATCGCTGATAAACTTACCGACTATAAATGCCGGTATAATCTGGATGGGCTTCATCTTGGCCATGCCACCTGCTATGAAAAGCGGTGTTGTAGGCAATGGCAACAGGGAATACAGCAAAATTCCTGCATGACTCTTCCAGCCACCCTGCTTCATTTTCTCGCCGAGGAATTCTACATCCTCATTCTTCGTACGGTTGAATATCTTATTGGAAATTTTAGGGACGTACAATGTAAGTATGTACCTGCCAAGCACTGAGCCTGCGACACCAATACCCACTACTGCCCATATATTCAGCTTAAATACAATCTGCAACAGCACCATAACAGTAAAGGCAGGTGGCAATGGAAATGGCACTATATCCACCGCCATAGAGCATATAAAAACCAAAAAATACTGCCACCACATAGTGCGTAATTTAAAACCGTTCTTTAGTAAAATACAAAAGCACGTAAGAAAGATCAAACGTGCTTTTGCTTTCACTAATCTTTAATAATTGCTTATCGCGGACTAGTGGGTGGACCGTCATTATTTGCGTTCGTATTCATAACTCAAATATTTAGGTTAACAATGAATATATGTTTAAAAGACTGTGCCTCCATCAACCCGCCGTTTAAAGATACTATAAGGTTAGCTCTTATGACCTTAATTGTAGCATACATGAGGCTTCAATTCCCCAATATGGTTAAATCACTTACACATTTTGCTATTAGGATATGTCAAATGGATTAATGGATTGGATTGGCACCAAACTTGAATTATTCCATCATTATGATACTACAACTGAATCCCGCAATAATGGTAGAAACCCCACTGGGCAGAGGGGAAGCAATATTTGTAATCGACTACGGTATGCACCAGAACACCTGTTGGGTAGTAGCCCTGCAGAAAGATGGCATCATCAAGCACTTCGATTGCAACGATGTGATACTTTCTACAAACTATACCTATCGCCTTAATATGGATAAGAAAACCTTACCTGATTCTAATATAAAACCTTAGCGATGATAAAAGCGCTACCTGTAATACTTCTAATATTGGCGATATGCACCAATGGCTGTAAGGCAAAAAAGAGTTTAGCAAAAACTCCTGAGCCTGCTATTATTACAAAGGTAGAGCCTGTGATAGAAGCACCGAAGGTAGAGATAAAACCAGCACCTAAAACTGAACCACCTGTGGGTGTCAGCTTCTCACCAAATCCTGTGAAGGAAACTGTCATGCTTTCTTTTCACTCCTCTAACGCAGCAAAGGGTTTGGTGAAAATTTTTGACCTGCTGGGCAATGAAGTACACAACTCAATAATGGACGTACGGGAAGGCATGAACTCCATAGGAGTATCAATGGAGAAGCTAAAGAGCGGCATCTATGTTATAGAGGCTTATTCCGGCAGCAAAAAGCTGGGGATCAAAAGGATTACCAAGGAATAATGTTAATGCATGTATACTAATTGGGGGATGGTACGGTTGTTGCGCTCTAACCCTAAAACATGAGTTATGGAAACGAACAAAAAGCAACCATCAGAAACACAACAGGAACCACAGATACTGGAAGGGCAATTAGGGCTTGGTAAGCTTGACCAAAAACCACAGCCTTCAAATCCTGAAAATGGTACTAAGGCCGAAGCGTCAAATAATCCTGCAGAGCAAGATTCAACTGATGATATAACTGCAGAATGGCAGGATCCCGAAACCCAAATAATGGGATAATATTGATAGAATAATACAAACAGAAAAGGCGCTCAAATTGAGCGCCTTTTCTGTTCTGTCTGCTTGATATTTATCTATAATGGCTTATTGCGGTCTTGTGCTGTTTCATCCTGATTATCATCAAGGTTTTCCAGTTCTGCAATCTCATTAGGGTCTTCACCTATAGGAGCGCGCCTTTCCGGGTCGCTTTCCCTGGCAGTTTCTATATCCTGCTCAAAGGTTTGGCTTTGCTTATTGGTAATGGCCTGATCTCTGTTTGTAACTGCATCCGGCTGGGTTTCGTCAGTATATTGGTCTATATCAGGCTGCTCACCCGGCAATTGCTTGCTTTGAGGCTCTTCAGGCTTATAGTCCTGTTCCTGCAGCTTGCGCTCTTGTTCAGGTTTATTTTGTTTTTGGTTTGGAGTATTTGGCTGCTTATTCTGTACGTTTTTCATTGTGTAAGATTTAAAAGTCAAAAAATACAGGAAGGCTAACTTCCTGTATAACTACCACTATAATGGTGCCAAAAGAAATGCTGCTGTAGATTTGAATAGGTTGGAACTTGTTACACAATAAGGGGTTATAGAGCCTCAAACTTTGTAGACCTAAAGCAACGCTTACTCCGACCCTTGCTCATATATTTTCCTGATTGCCTTATCCAGGTTTACCACCTTGCCTATTACCGGCTCCCATAGGTCTCCCTTGCTGTCTAGTCGCTTCAGGGTATTCTTAATGGTAAATTTAGATACATCCAACTTGCTGTTCACTTCGCTCCACTCCAAAGGGGTAGATACAGTAGCGCCTGGCTTTGGCCTCACCGAATACGGAGCCGCAAGTGTCTGAGCCCTGCGGTTCTGCAAAAAGTCCAGATACACTTTCTTCTTCCGCTTAGCAGGCATGCGAAGTATACTGGTGGTCTTGGGCAATATTTCATTTATCTGAGTCGCTATGGATTGAGCAAAAGTTTTAGCTATCTCATAGTCATACCTAGCTGCCAAGGGAATGTATATATGCAAGCCTGTAGAGCCCGATGTTTTACAATAGCTCTCTATTTCCAGGGAGTCCAGCAACTTCCTTGTTTCCAATGCGGCCTTCACCACTTCGGTAAATGCTATATCCTCAGGGTCCAGGTCTATGACTACCCAGTCCGGGTTTTCAGGTGTTTGTATGCGCGAGTTCCATGGGTGTATTTCTATACATCCCAGGTTAGCCATATACAGCAGTGTTTCCTTATCGTTGCATATCAGGTAGTCCAGGTGTTCATTGTTCGATTCAGAGAATACCTTCTCTGTATGAAGCCACTCCGGCACCTTGTCTGTATCCATATCTTTCTGGTAAAATCCTGCATCCAATATTCCATTGGGAAAACGGTGTAGCGACTGCGGCCTGTCTTTCAGGTAGGGTAAAATAACGTCTGCTACCGAAGCATAATAGTTCACTAAATCACCCTTTGTAATCTTGTCATCCGGCCAATAGAGCTTGTTCTGATTGGTAAGCTTTAATATCGTTTTACCCACCTTCATTTCATAGTCAGATTCTTTACTTGTGCCATCGGCTACTGCTTTTGTGCCCTTGGTTTTCTTTTCCATATCAAAAGGTATTTCACGTTTCACTTCTTTTGCTTTCTTATCCTTTCTCAACCCCAGAAAAACGGGGTGCCGCATACTGCCATCCTTTGTCCATTCAGTAAACTTAACCTGGCACACCAGCTGTGGTTTAATCCATTGTACAGTGGCACTCAGCGGTATCTTTTGCTTGAACGGTGATTTGTCTATGAACAAAGGCTGAAACTTCTTATACAGTTCTGCCAAAGTCTTCTGGTCGAAGCCCGTTCCGCAATTACCGATATATTGCAGCTCAGCACCATCATACACAGCCAGTAGCAACGCTCCAAAATGATTGCGCTGGCCCTTGGGCTGTGTTATTCCTACAATGATGGCCTCCTGCTCTTTGCTAATTTTAATCTTCTTCCACTCCGAGCTGCGCTTATCTATCCTGTATGGGCTATGCGCATCTTTGGCTATTATCCCCTCCAGCCCGTTTTTCTCTGCACTTGCAAAAAAGCTGATTCCCTTCTCTTCTATATGGTCAGAGTAAATTACATTATGCAGCTTTTCCTTTTTCAGTAACAGCTGCAGCAGTTGCTTACGTTCAATGAGTGGTAGTGCTGTCAGGTCATTGCCATCCAGGTTCAGGATATCAAATACATAATATTTCAGCTCGCCTGCTTTTGTGTTCTGGTAGTTCTGCAATAGCTGAAAGCGCGATACTCCTTTGTCATCTTCCACCACTACTTCTCCATCCAACAGGCATTGGTGCGACATAGTTTCCAGGTTCTGAACAGCATCCGGAAAATCCTTATTGAAGGAAAGTAAATTCCTGCTATATAGTTCTGTATTTCCCTGCCCATCACAGGCAGCCAACGCCCTATACCCATCGTACTTTATTTCGAATATCCAATCCTTATCATCAAAGGCACCTTCACTCAGAGTTGCCAGCATTGGTTTTACTAGCTGAGGCTTTTTTTTTTCGCAACAGCAGGCTTTGCTGTTTTGGTTATTCTTGTTTTGGCCGCCTTCTTTGGTTCGGGTATCTGTCCGTCTTTTGCGTTGTCATACTTCTTGGCCAGGGCATCCAGGGTTAACTTGCTTATCACAGATTTATCCTTTAATGTTATATCTGCCTCACTGGCGTACTTATCTTCTTTCTTTATCAGCAGCCACGCGTTCTCCTGTTTGCCGTTGCGTATTTTTACCAAGTCAAATTCTCCTTTCAGCTTTTTGCCTTTCAGTATAAAATTCAGGTGGCCTTTTTTCAATCCTGCCAGTAGTGCCTTTTCGCTTTCCTTCTTATCTTTTTCGCCATTGGCCAAATAGGTTCCATTGTCCCATACTATCACATTTCCGCCACCATAGTTACCCTCCGGTATATTTCCCTCAAAGTCTTTGTAATCGTAAGGATGGTCTTCTACCATCATGGACAGCCGCTTATCGCCCGGGTTCATACTGGGGCCTTTTGGCACAGCCCAGCTCTTCAGCACTCCTTCCATCTCTAACCGTAAATCGTAATGCAGATGAGAGGCGTGGTGTTTCTGCACTACAAATATCAGTGCATCTTTATCCTCCTTGGTTTTGCCCGTTGGCTCAGGCGTTTTGCCAAAGTTGCGTTTCTTATTATACAGTGCCAGTGCCATAATTCTATTGTTTAATACTGATTGGATACTTTCAAAATCACAAAAAGGAAAGATGCAGCGTTTAGCCGCACCTTTCCTCTTTGATCCTGTATTCAATTTTACTAGTTCAATAACTTGTAAAGTTCATTCAGGTTTGGAGATATGATGATATCTGTCCTTCTGTTACTGGCTTTACCTTCGGTAGTAGTATTAGGTGCCACCGGGTGGAATTCTCCACGGCCTGCTGCCACTATTCTGTGTGGGTCTACTCCATAGTCTTTGGTAAGTATGCGCACTATAGATGTTGCACGACCAGTACTCAACGACCAGTTATCCGGGAAATCAGTCCTGCGGATAGGGATTGTATCTGTATGGCCTTCTATGGTAACACTTATATCAGATGTTACATTCAATACTTTTGCAAGTGTACCAAGTGCTTCACGGCCCTTAGGGTCTACTACTGCACTACCTGATTTAAAAAGCAGCTTCTCTTGTAGCGATACATATACTTTGCCATCTTTTATATCCACCAATAGCTCATCTGCATTAAAGTTAACCAATGCATCTGCTATAGTTTTTTTCAGGTTGTTCATCGCATTTTTTTGCGCGTTTATCAGGTCCTGTAGGTCTTTCAATCTCTTAGCCTGTTCTGCTATCGTCATTTTTGATCTTGAAGCCAGGGTTTCCAGGTCTTTTTGCGAATTGGCATTTTGAGATTGCAACAATGAGCGTTCGCGCTCCAGGTCTTGCAGGCTTAGGTTACACTTGTCAAGCAAACCGTGTGTTTGCGAACTATCTCTTTGAAGGCGGTTTGCACGCTCTTCAGATGTCAGGAATTTACCTTTAGATACGCACGAAGAGAGCGAAAGGCTTAATCCCAGGGCTGCTACTAATGAAACTTGCAGTATGTTTTTCATGTTTTGTTGAATTTTAAGTAAGAAGATGTTTGTCCACAAAGGAACACAGTGTCTATTAAGCTATCGTGCTTCGATACTCATTATGCACTTGTCCTTAGTATATGGGATAAAGTTCTATGCCTTGGTTTTGTTAAAAAACCGCATGCATAACGAGGAAATATTTCCGCAAAGGAGTATGCAGGTTGTAGAGCTACTACCTCTCAAAAGGCTTATACGGGTATATCTGCATAAGGCACAGAATTGTATTAGCTTCAGAACACTTTCTTTTAGCCTTGTTTTGGGCAGAACGGTGGAGCATACTTAACAACTTATTAAACTTAATTGTATGAAAACGTTTATGAAAAACTTCTTGGTGGCCATGTTTATTATCGGCACTATGTCTTTTACTATCAAGACACTTACAAGTCAAAATTTCACTACAGCTAAGGGCGAAGAAAATATGATGACAAGCATGCTTCAGGGTGTACCAAGCTACTCTGGGACCACAGGATATGTAGGGCAAACTGGATATATGGGTCAAACCGGAAATACAGGACCAACAGGGTACACTGGTCAGACAGGATATCCCGGTGCTACAGGCAGTACCGGATTCAAAGGCAATACAGGATATAGCGGACCAACCGGCAATTCCGGGCCTGTGGGAAATACAGGACCAACGGGCACTACAGGCTTTACCGGTACTACCGGGTTTACAGGGCCAACAGGAATGAACCCAAACAACACACCAGGGTCAACAACATTTCCAAACCCACCGGGTTCTTTGAGTACACCAAAATAAGGAGTGAGAGAATGTTTTGCTATTGGTGAAAACGCCATATTGAGCATTTAATTCCCCATTAGCTCCATTATTTATACTTTATTGAAGATATAGCAATAGCCCCATGTTGGGGCATTGTTTTTTGTATAAATACCTAAAAGCAATAGATCATGGATACGGATAAAGCAGGCAACACCCAAAAGCCGGAAGATATAAAAGCAACGAATGAGGACGTTAACCTGGATCAGGATATACTGAATGATATTTTTCATACAGAGGTAAATCCATATGCGCACAAGCGTAGCCATAAAGAGGCCGGCGATGATGAAATAGATCCGCTGAGCCACAGGAGAAAGGATGGAAAAAGCGATGATACTCCCCCGGAGCGATTTGTAAGCCTTTAGTCATCAGTCTTTCAGTTCTGTTTGTTATACATCCGAACTTTCACCCCACCCAAAACAGAATAAAAAATGCAATTTGAAAAAATAAGGAAAAGTTGGAACATGTTCAGGAACAGTTTCCAGCTTTTCAAGAATCATGATACACTTACATTAGGCGCAGCTCTGTCTTACTATACAGTATTCTCGCTGGCACCCATGATGATCATAGTAATATCGGTTGTAGGATCCATACTAGGGCCGGAAGCAGTACTTGGCGAAATTCAGGGACAGGTACAGAGCTTTATGGGTAAGCAAAGTGCGGTGCAATTGCAATCCATGATAAAGGCTGCTTACAAGCCGGGAACCAATGGTATTGCTACTATTATAGCAGTGGTACTGCTGCTTATAGGTGCCACTAGTGTATTTGAGCAGATGCGTACTTCGCTGAACACTATCTGGGATGTAAAGCCACAGGCAAAGCAGCCGATACTTCAATTTTTTGTGAACAGATTATTTTCCTTTGCAATGATTGGGTGCCTGGGATTTTTGCTCCTGGTATCTTTTGTAATCCATTCCGGGCTTTCTGCGTTCACCAACTACCTGAACAATTACCTGCCTGAAATTTCTCTTTTTATATTTAAACTGATAGAGAGTGTCATCTCCTATTTTATAACAGCTGTGCTGCTTGCTATGGTGTATAAGTTCATGTCAGATGCCAAGCTGAAGTGGAATAGTGTATGGCTTGGAGCGCTGTTTACCTCATTTCTTTTCAGCATTGGCAAATACTTGATAGGATTGTATATAAGCACCAGCAACATTGGCGATACATACGGGGCTGCCGGCTCTGTGGTGGTTGTGCTGGCGTGGGTATTCTATTCCTCCCAGATAGTCTTCTTCGGGGCAGAATTTACCCGTGCGCTTGCTATAGAGCGTGGAGTGCCGCTGGACCCTAAAGCTATAAAGCCTAATGTGCAGGTAGGTATAGTGAATAAAACAGTAATAGAAAAAAAGGAATAAGTGGTGGCATGCATTTATAAGGTGTAATGCAGCAGTGCCGTAATTGATGATTGATACAAATATGGCGGTACGGCAAAACAAATTTTATAAATAAAGAAAATATACAAACCATGGACAAGCTGGAAATCAAAGGCCGTTGGAACGAGCTGAAAGGAAAAGTAAAACAAGCGTATGCTGAACTTACTGAAGACGACTTAACTTATGATGAAGGCCAGGAAGACGAACTGGTTGGAAAGATTCAACAGAAAACAGGCAAAACGAGAGAAGAATTGGTTAAATGGATCAATTCCCTGTAAGCACGGTAAAACGTGCATGAAATGCCCTTGCAATAGCAGGGGCATTTTTTTTGATACAAACTCATACAATACTTGAAAGATGAAGACTGCCGATATTGCTGCCCTAAGGTTAGAAGCCAGATCTATGAAGCTGGTATATACTTCCGATTCCACTCCCGGCTATACGCGCGAGCGCAAGGGAAAGGATTATGTCTTTTTTGATACTGCCGGAAGCCCCATAATTGATGAAGATGAGCTGAAGCGGATTAAATCCCTGGTGTTGCCTCCTGCCTGGGAACAGGTATGGATTTGCCCGAAAGTTAACGGTCACCTGCAGGCAACCGGTATAGATGTGGCAGGTAGGAAACAATACAAATATCATCCGTCTTGGAGCAGAATGCGCAACGAGCGTAAGCACAACCGCATGGCAGATTTTGCCAAAGCCTTGCCGCTTATAAGGGAGCAGGTAGAAAAGGATTTGAGCAGAAAAGAATTCAGCAAAGAGAAAGTAGTTGCTCTGGCTATCAGCGTAATGGATAAAACGCTGATAAGGGTGGGCAATTCTGAATATACAAAGCTTTATGGCTCTTATGGCCTCACCAGCCTGCGCAATAAGCAAATCAACATATCCGGTAGCAAGATGGTGATTGCATTTAAAGGTAAGAAGGGTGTGTTCCAGGAAATAAAGGTAACACACACCAGACTGGCATATATACTGAAGAAGCTGAAGGATATACCCGGACAGGAGCTGTTTCAATATTATGATACCGATGGAACAAAGAAAACGCTTGAATCGGGCGATGTTAACCACTACATAGCGGAGGTGAGCGGTCAGGATTTTACGGCAAAAGATTTTCGTACATGGTGGGGAACAGTTAGTGCAGCGGTGTACCTGGCAGGCGAAGACCTGTCACCGGACCTGCCATTGAAAAAGAGCATACTAGAAACCCTGGATTTTGTTGCCGGAAAGCTGGGTAATACGCGTACTGTGTGTAAAAAGTACTATGTGCACCCTAAGCTGCTGAGCGACTATGAAGAAGGCAAGTTTGATAAGTACCTGACCAAATTGAAAAGTGCGAATCAATTGAATGGTGAAAAACAAGAAGTACAGGAGAAGATCATAATGGAGTTTATTATGAAAGAATGTATGGCTGCCTAACCGGTTATCTTATCTACAGAGTTAATATTCACCTCATTGTCTATCGAGGGTTTCAACGCTTTGCCAAATGCATTGCCGAATATCTCTGCTATAGCCACAAACAAGTTTGTATGTGGATTTTTGAATGTACCTGAAACTGGTATTTTGGTAGCAATCTGATTTTTGATATGGTTCTTGAAAACAAAGAATGCCGCTCCCAGCACATGCTGCCATACTCTGTTTGCCAGATTCTTGTTGGAATCCTCGGGACCTACTATATCCAGGTCAAATACTTCAGGCTTTATATACCCGGTGAACTTGTTGTCTTTGCCTGCCACCTCTGCGAATAAGCTTAGCGTGCCACGGTTGACATCAAACTTACCAAACTCTTGTAGGAAATCGTTTAGCAATACCAGGTTTATGTTGCGCACTTCTGCATTGATGTCAAAGGCCGGGTCTTCCGGTGAAAGGTCTGCTTTTACATGAGCAGTCAGTTCTCCCTCCAGTAGCTTAGCCGTAAGCATTATATCGGTCGGCAAGGTATTGCTTGTAATCCTGCGAGACGATATGTTCGATGCAAGTAATTGGAGGTCTGTTACCTGAATATCCAGCGTTGGTGTGTTCATAGGGTCTTTGTATTCAAAGCTTACGTTATTTATTGTTGTTTTTGTAAGTATAACAGGCACATCAATATCATAGAAGCTAAAGCCCGTTCCGGTTTCCTGCGTTGGTTTTTTGTTGTAATCCTTGGATATGATCAGGTTAACACCGGAAATGAAAAGCTCTATATCCAAAGCCCCTGACAGAAGCATTTTCCTGTCTATTTTTACTTGTAACAAATCAAGGGAAAGAAAGGGAGTTGCAACATGCTCTTTACGCAGACGCAGCCCTTCTATGGTCAGTTCAGAACCAAAGCTTTTAATGGTTATGTTTTCTACCTGCCCATCATAATCATCCATTTTTTCCAATATACGGTTGATGGTGTATTTAGCCAGCCCTGGTATACGGGCTAAAAGGCTAATCATTGGCAATAGAAAGTAAGCCAGTTTCAGGTTAATTTTCCTGATCAATTTCTTTTTGGTTTCCATAGCACAGGGCTTCAATCTTTGTGCCTTGGAGCATCAGCGATGGTGCCATGTTCATTCCGTTGCTGTTAGAGCATATTAACTTCAGCAAAGGATGAAAATCCCCACACATGAGGCACTTTATCCCCAGTTTAAAAGTGAAATAGTGCTAAACGGCAATTTTTGGCATTAAATAACCCATGGCATTTATTTTTTGCCTTCATGCTATCACAAGACTGTGACACACATTTTTTCACTTACTAAATTCAATTAACATGGCAAATCTACTCTACGTAATTGCGGTAATATTGGTAATCGCATGGGCAATCGGATTCCTTGGCTATCACGCCGGAGGTTTAATCCACATTCTATTGGTAATCGCAGTTATATCTATTGTACTGCGACTTATTCGCGGCAGGGGTGCAGTTTAATTTTAAAACAACAACTCGAAATATTTTGGTGATGTAGATATTCCAATCCTGCCGATATATAAGCAGGATTGGTTTTTTGCTTTTTCTTATAATTTTTAAAACTGGAAGAACATGGAAAAAATGATGAGTACCAACGAAAGGTTTAAATTCAATAACCTGTGTACAAAGATCAAAACCCGCTACCCAAACCTATACGAAGAAATCGGTGGAAAAAACATTCGTAGGATATTGCGCAATACGCTACCCGAATATAGCTCTACCGCCACCACAGCTGACCATAGCTACCTAAGCACCAGCGACAAATAAAGATATACCAAAACAACTTATGCCTAGCATAAGTTAGAATGCTCCTTATGGGGCATTTTTAGTTTATGGCATTCATTTTATACACTTTGATAAAAACTATGACAATGGACAACAAACTAAACAACAAAAAAGTAGCGGTGATAGTAGCCGATGGATTTGAAGAATCTGAATTTACCAAACCTGTGGAAGCACTGAAAGGTGCAGGAGCACAGGTAGATGTGATATCGCTGAAAGCCGGAAAGGTAAAAGCATGGAGCGAAAAAGATTGGGGAGGGGAATATGATGTAGATAAAACCATTGATGCTGTGAAAGAAGCGGACTATGACGCGCTGGTACTACCAGGTGGCGTAATGAATCCAGACCAGTTGCGTGCCAATGCAGAAGTGGTTGGTTTTGTTACAGACTTTATGACCAGCGGCAAGCCTGTAGCAGCAATATGCCACGGGCCATGGACCCTTATAGAAACGGGTAAGCTTAAAGGAAAGAAAATGACCTCTTACCATTCTATTAAAACCGACCTGATAAATGCGGGTGCTGATTGGGTAGATGAAGAAGTGGTTGTAGACCATGGCCTGGTAACCAGCCGCAAACCGGAGGACCTGGACGCATTTTGCCAAAAGATGCTGGAGGAAATAGCGGAGGGCAGGCACGGCAGGCGATAGAAAACCATTTAAGCAGGTGTTGCTTTTCCAATCAAAACTTTTAGCCTAATTTGAGGTTGTAATGAAGATGAAAGGTCTGCTGCAATTTACTGATAAGGGCATATACTGTGCTGCAGGGGATTTTTACATAGATCCCTGGCGCGGTGTAGATCGTGCTATAATAACGCATGCCCATAGCGACCATGCACGCTGGGGCAGCAAACATTATCTGGCACACAAGCACTCCGAATCTATGATGCGGCTGCGTCTGGGTAAGGATATAAGCCTGCGGACAGTGGAGTACGGTGAGGTGGTATATGTGAATGGCGTAAAAGTGTCGCTGCACCCCGCCGGCCACATGATAGGCTCATCACAGATTAGGGTAGAGCATGGTGGCGAGGTATGGGTGGCCAGCGGAGATTACAAAACAGAAGATGATGGTGTAAGTGGTGGCTTCGAACCGGTTCGCTGCGATGTGTTTATCACAGAGTCTACATTTGGGCTGCCGATATACAGGTGGAAGTCACAGCAAACTATTTTTAATGATATAAATACCTGGTGGGCACGAAATAAAGAGCAGGGCAAAGCAAGCATGTTGCTGTGCTATAGTGTGGGCAAGGCGCAGCGCGTATTGGAGCATCTGGATAAAAGTATTGGCAACATATATGCGCATGCAGCGGTGCACAATGCACAGCGGGTATTGATAGAAGGAGGATTGCCTTTGTATGATGTACAACATTGGAATAGTGCGTTACCAAAGGAAAAGGGCACAATGATAGTAGCACCACCGTCTGCCGATAACTCACCTTGGATGAAGCGGTT
Source organism: Bacteroidetes bacterium UBA7692 (assembly GCA_002482725.1). Taxonomy (GTDB): domain Bacteria; phylum Bacteroidota; class Bacteroidia; order Chitinophagales; family LD1; genus UBA7692. The sequence goes on from DLGO01000027.1 coordinate 60,217, forward strand.
TGCACCCTTAGCCATAGGCATGTGCAGCGGATGGATGCAGGTACGCGGAGCACAGCGCAGGCGCAATGCCGATGCGGGCTTTGCATTGAGCGACCATGCAGACTGGCCCGGCTTATTGGGTGCTATCCGGGCTACCGGAGCCAGCAAGGTATTCGTAACGCACGGATACCAGGCAGTATTCACAAGATACCTGAACGACATAGGCATTGAAGCTTATGAGGTACTGACCCAATATGGCGATGATGAAGCAGAAGATAGTGCTACCACATCCAAACTGGCAGAAGACCATGAGCGGGGCGATACGCCAATGGCAGCATCCGAACCAAAAGAAGCAGAGCCTGAAGTATGAAGCTATTTGCAAACCTGATAGAGGAAGTAACGGCCAGTACCAAGACAAACGAAAAAATGAGTGCGCTTGTCAGGTATTTCATGCTGGCGCATGAAGATGATAAGATATGGACCCTGGCCCTATTTACCGGGCGCAGGCCAAAGCGCAATGTAAGCTCTACGCTTTTGCAGGCCTGGTGCGCAGAGTTGGCAGATATTCCCTTGTGGTTGTTTCAGGAGAGCTACATGAATGTCGGCGACCTAAGCGAAACCATAGCGCTGATACTACCCGAGTCGGACTCCATAAGCGAGAAACCACTATCATACTGGATACACTACCTGATAGCGCTACAGAACAAAAACGAAGAGGAGAAGAAGGAAAGCATAATTCGCGCCTGGATGGAGCTTGGCACGAAAGAGCGGTTTGTATTTAATAAACTCATGAGTGCCAACTTCAGGATAGGTGTGTCTGAAGCCCTTGTGATTAACGCATTGGCTAAAATATATGAAACCAATCCGCAGGTAATGGCGCACCGCATCAGCGGCAACTGGAACCCCACAACCATAACCTATAATGAACTGGTGCTGGGCGAACATACAGATACAGATGCATCCAAGCCATACCCGTTTTACCTGGCATATCCAGTAGAGGATGCTGTAGACAAGCTGGGGCTTGCAGCAGAATGGCAGGCGGAGTGGAAATGGGATGGTATACGCGGTCAAATAATAAAGCGTAAAGGAGACCTGTTTGTCTGGAGCCGGGGCGAGGAATTGATCACAGATAAATTTCCGGAGTACCAGATACTAAAAGAGCTGCTACCCGATGGCATAGCCCTGGATGGGGAAATCATCTGCTTTGCGGATAATAAGCCATTGCCTTTTAGCATATTGCAGACACGCATAGGCCGGAAGAATATAACTAAGAAAATACTGCAGGAAGCACCTGCGGTTTTCCTGATATACGATATACTGGAATATGGCTATGAAGACCAACGCGGTAACACCCAAAAGCAAAGAAGGGAATTACTGGAGTCGCTGGTAGCACAAAGCAGGCAATTGGCAGCAGAAAAAGGAATAATGAAAGAGCCATTCGTGCTGCAATTATCACCTGTTATTGAATTCAATGATTGGGATCAACTGAGAAGTATCCGGTTGCAATCGCGCGAAAATGTGAGTGAAGGGGTGATGCTAAAACGAAAGAATGCCATATACCAGGCCGGCCGAAAAAGGGGAGACTGGTGGAAATGGAAGGTGGACCCTCTGTCCATAGATGCGGTGCTGGTAGCAGCGCAGAAAGGCAGTGGCCGAAGGGCTACCCTGTATACCGATTATACATTTGCCGTGCGGGACAGCAGCGGCAACCTGATTACTTTTGCCAAGGCATATTCGGGCCTTACAGACAAGGAATTTGTTGAGGTAGACGCCTTTATAAAGAAGAATATACTGGAGAAATTTGGCCCGGTGCGCACCGTAAATCCAGAGCTGGTATTCGAGATAGGCTTTGAAG
>DLGO01000009.1:0-29333 GCA_002482725.1 Bacteroidetes bacterium UBA7692
CCTGCAGGTTGCTCGTTTCCTGCATTCGCATTTAATCCGGCTTTAACATTAGGGTGCGAATTTATTAATATTATGGGTTGAACCTAATAATGAATATACTGATATATCCATTCTGCAAATATTTACCTATTCATACAATCACAACAATAAGATAATAAGCATCTTATAAAAATGAATAAAACAAAATTGATTCAAACCAAAGATTTTAACTCTAAGCCCATCTCTTTGTATACAATCGTTTTGCGCGCCCGAAGCCTACCCCTTTTCACTCGCCCTCATACTATTGGTATGGTGCTGTGTATGGTATATAGTAAAGAATAGGATCTCTCTTATCGTCATTTTTCCAAGCAGGGGATGCGGCAACAGTATGCCATCCATTTGCTCATCGGTCAACTTGCCAACCTGTGCTGTCAGTTTATCCAAATGTCCGCTGAAATCTCTCAAAAGCGCGTCTCTTTTTTCAAAAAGTACATCGCCCGGCAGGTAGGCTCCCGTAGATTTAGCACCATTTGCCAGTAGTGCCTGGTATTTTGCCACTACCTCCTCATAGTTCCTTACATCCCTGTTCCTTTTGCCAAATAACAAGGTAGGAACAAAGCGCGGTAGCCCCAATGCCATATTCACGGGTGCTACACTTTTTATCAGGTGATGCAGGTGTTGCCCTATGGTCCACTTACTGTTCTTGCTCAGTTCAAAAGTGTACTTATCTGCGTTCCTTACCAGTTCTGTTACTTTACCAAAACTACTTTTCAGATCACTGATTATTTCTTCCCGGGTATTAGTCATAGCTTACTAATCTATTTTTTCTTTTTGAATTTATCCCCTCTCTTCTTTGGTTTTCCGTATTTCAGTTTCATTTTATCGGCATGGCGTATTTTCACATTCACCTTCTGGTTATGCTCTGCCCTTTCATGAAAAGCGGCATTGGTGGCATCCTTCTTAGGTATTTTCACCACTATGTTCTTCATGGCTATCTTCGGCTTCTCGTCTTCGGTCAGCAAATCAGATATTACCAGTTCTTCAGGTAGCACTGTTACAGGTATCTCATAATTCATCAGGCTTTCTATAGCTTCCCTTCGCTCTGCCTCCATCGGGGTTATAAATGCTATGGCTATACCTTTTTTGTCGGCACGGCCCGTACGGCCTATGCGGTGTATATATCCTTCCGGCTCTTCCGGCAGGTCAAAGTTGATTACATGCGATACACCCGATATATCCAATCCACGCGCTATTATATCCGTAGCTATTATAAACCGGTAAGTGCCGTTCTGGAACTGCTTCACCGTATTGAACCTGTGGTTCTGCGCTTTGTTAGAGTGTATCACACCTGCACTTTCAGGAAACTTCTCTTCTAGTTGCTGGTACAGCTGGTCAGCTAATAGCTTGGTAGAGGCAAACACCAACACCTTGCTCATTTCAGTATCGTTTGCCAGCAACAGCTCCAGCAGGTTTACTTTTGTATAAAAGTTTGGCACCTCATACCCTGTCTGGATAATATTCTCAAGCGGCGTACCCATTGGCGCTGCTTCTATTTTGGCTGGGTTATTAAAGAATTCCTCGATCAGCCTCTCTACATCCTCGGTCATCGTTGCCGAAAACATCAGGTTCTGCCGCTTAGGTGGCAGCAGGTCCAGTATATTCTTCAGCTGCGTCCTGAAACCCAGGTTCAGCATTTCATCTACCTCATCTATTATCAGCTTTTTTATTCCCTTCATTTTAAAGGTGCCGTTAAAAGCAAGGTCTATCAGGCGACCCGGAGTAGCCACTATTACATCATAGCCCTTATCCATCTCAGCCATCTGGGTTTTGATGTTCGTTCCGCCATATACGCCTACCACTTCCAGGGTTATATATTTCGAAAGCATTTTCACCTGCTCCACCACTTGCACTACCAGTTCCCTGGTTGGCACCAGTATTAGTATTTGTGGTATCCTGTCTTTAGCATATTTCCATTGGCGCAGGCATGGTAGCAGATAAGCAAATGTTTTACCTGTTCCGGTTTGTGCTATACCACACACATCCTGTCCAGACATCATTACCGAAAACACCTTTGCCTGTATAGTGGTTGGCTCAGTATACCCAAGGTCATTCAGGGCATTCAGTAGCGGTTTATTAAGGTTCAAATCTTCAAAAGTCATACAGCTGCATTCTATTTATTTCGCAAAGGTACGCTTAATATACGCTTTCTTCTTCATTATACCACCAATCATGCCTTTAAAGTCTATAATACAAGAAAGCAACCATGCCAAATAATGATAACATCTATCCTTATATGCTTATGCTTAACTATCTTCAATATACAATAGCAAAACAATGAGCCAGGCATTTGTAAAGGAAAGTGACGAACAATGGTTGCACGAAATAGCGCCTACCATGAGTGCACTGATGGTTTACCTCAGCAGACAAAACAATGGCATACGTGTATATGAAAAAAAAGCCTACTTCTGCGAGCAGCACCAAAAAGATGTTCATGAAATGAGCGATGGTATGCTCTATACAAAAAACGATAAGGGGCAGTGGGATGTAATACTCGATTGATTATTCCCACCACAATAGCTCAGAAAATCTTTTTTGCACCTATTAGTCCGTTCTTGCTGTATGCAAAAAAAACTTTGCGCAAGCATTCCTTCACTATATCGGCCCCTGCGCCTTATGTTCTTGGCTCGCAGGGAGGGTCAGAAACCGGATCAATTCTGCACACGGAGCCAAAGTATGTTTCTGAAATGTCGACTACTTTAGCTGCGCAGATTTGTGCAGTTTCGGTTTCTGACTCTCCCTTGCAGCCTTAAAAAGAAAATACAGCGCTTGATTTTTTGATACTTTTTGATCGAGCAAAAAGTATGGCAAGGAAAAACTACCTTGGCAAAACTATGCGTGTGGTAAGCGTTTTAATGTTATTGATTAATCTTCCGTACACTTAACATCCAAGCACCAAGTTTTGTTAAGAACACTTATCTGCCTGTGTAGAAAAGAATGCCTTTCTATATTGCACATCAATCAATAGCAGAATTATATACTGATGACTCTACTCCATACCCCCGTTTCAACTTCGTTTAAAAGGATTTCCATATCACTTTTTGTCCTTATAGCTATTTCATTTTCAATAAAAGCACAGCCAAGTGCAGCTATCTACCAATCGCTGCAAAAACTGAATACTGTCGGCTCGGTGCTTTATGTAGCAGCCCATCCCGATGATGAAAATACCCGTTTGCTGGGCTATTTGGCCAACGAAAAGAAATTGCGTACTGCCTATCTTTCTCTTACCCGTGGAGATGGCGGACAAAACCTGATTGGAAAAGAACAAGGCGAAGCCCTCGGCCTTATCCGCACACAAGAACTACTGGCCACCAGAAGAACCGATGGCGCAGAACAGTTCTTTACCCGTGCCAACGATTTTGGATTCTCCAAAAATCCTGAAGAAACTTTTGGATTCTGGAACAAGGACAGCATACTGGCCGACGTAGTTTGGACCATCAGGCAATTCAAGCCTGATGTTATCATTTGCCGTTTCCCTACCACAGGCGAGGGCGGACACGGCCACCATACTGCTTCCGCTATTCTGGCGGTGGAGGCATTTGATGCAGCAGCAGACCCCAATCGCTTCCCTGAGCAGCTAAAATATGTAACCACGTGGCAGGCAAAGCGCATCTTCTGGAACACTTTTAACTTTGGTGGCACCAATACCACATCTCCCGACCAGTTGAAAATAGACGTAGGGGTGTACAATAAGTTATTGGGCAAAAGCTACGGTGAAATAGCAGCCGAAAGCCGCTCTATGCACAAGAGCCAGGGCTTTGGCTCCGCAAGGCAGCGCGGTAGCAATCTGGAATATTTCAAACAACTAAAGGGCGACAACGCCAAGGCCGACCTGTTCGAAGGCGTCGACCAGACATGGAACCGCTTTCCAAATACATCTGCTATCCAAGCACTTATCACCAAATGCCTTGCATCATATAATCTGCAAAATCCGGAATTGATACTTACAGATTTGGTTGCCCTACATAAAGCCATCAGCGCATGGCCGACTGAAAATACAGATATAGCCTACTGGAAAAAACAAAAGCTGGCTGAGGTAGAGGCATTGATTATATCATGTTCCGGCTTGTGGCTGGAAGCAAATACAACAGATTATAGTGCAACTCCCGGTAGCGATGTAAGCATTACCGCCCAAATAATTGCCCGTAATAATGTAGAGGTGCTACTGGACAACATTTCATTTCCGGGATTTGATACCACCACTTCTCTAAAACTAAAAACAGAAGAATTTTATTCGTTCAAGCATGTATCAACCCTCACAGCTATAGAGCCTAACAACCCATATTGGTTAAAGGATAAGCACGGCATCGGACTATATGTAGTGCCTTCATTGGCGCTCAGGGGTACACCGGAAAATATAAGTAACACCACAGTTGTGTTCAATCTGACAATACTTGGCCTAAAATTAAAACTGGAAAAACCATTGGTGTACAAAACCACAGACCCCGTAAAAGGTGAAATATACAGGCCCTTCGAAATCCTGCCACCTGCCACCGTAAACCTTTCCGAAAAATCTGTCGTATTTACCGATGAAAAACCAAAGACCATACAGCTTACGGTAAAAGCCGACAAAGCAAATGTATCAGGTACTATCAAGCTTACCACCAGCGAAGGCTGGACTGCCACAATTGCTAATCCCAATTTTACGCTCACCGAAAAGGGTGCAGAAACCATAATAGAAGCAAGTATTACAAAAGGCAAAACTGCAGTTGATGGTATCATAACAGCCTCTCTTTTGATAGATGGCGTTGAATACAAAAAGGCTATCAAGCGCATAGATTACGACCACATTCCCAATCAGTTTATCCTTACCGATGCCGAAGCACGACTGGTAAATGTTGACCTGAAAAAAGGCGGACTGAATATTGGCTATATACCCGGAGCAGGTGATGATGTAGCCACTGCCTTAAAGCAGGCAGGATACAACGTAACTATCCTTACCGATGACCTGCTTACCAATGCAGACTTGTCAAAATACAATGCCATAGTTAGTGGTGTTCGTGCCTATAATACAAACGACAGATTGCAGGTGCATTACACCAAGTTGATGGATTATGTAAAGAATGGTGGAAACCTGATTGTGCAGTACAATACCAATAACCGCATAGGGCCATTGGTAGCTAAAATCGGCCCCTACCCTTTCACCATTTCACGCGACCGTGTTACTGATGAAACGGCTGAAGTGAAATTCACGAACCCAACTCACCCGGCATTGAATCTTCCAAATAAAATTACAAGCAAAGACTTCGATGGCTGGGTTCAGGAAAGGGGAATATACTTCGCTACAGAAACCGACAAGAACTACGAAACCATCCTTTCCATACAAGACCCTAAAGAAAAAGCAAGTGATGGCAGTCTTATCATTTCTAAATATGGCAAAGGCAATTTTGTATACACAGGACTTGTATTTTTCCGCGAGCTACCGGCAGGCGTTCCGGGTTCATACCGCCTGTTTGCAAACCTCTTAGCCCTACCAACCAACAAGTAAGCTGATGCCGAATGAAAAACCACCCATCTTAGGTTCATGGAGGAGGCTGTATTCAGTCGTCATAGGCTTTCTAGCATTCTGTATAGTCTTCCTTTATTGGCTCACTAAATACTTTCAATGAGCTATATAGATTGGATTGTACTTTCGGTTACTCTATTGGCTATTGTGCTGTATGGCATTTGGAAAAGCAAAGGCACCAACGACCTTAGCGGCTTTCTGCTGGCAGATAAGCAATTGCCATGGTACCACGTAGGCTTATCTGTTATGGCTACACAGGCCAGTGCTATCACCTTCCTTTCCGCACCTGGGCAGGCTTATGGCGATGGACTTAGATTCATCCAGTTTTACTTCGGCCTGCCATTGGCGATGGTGCTGCTCTGCATCACATTCATACCCATGTTCAAGGGACTCAATGTATACACTGCCTACGAATTTTTGGAAAAACGCTTCGATAATAAAACACGCACACTTACAGCCCTCCTGTTCCTCTTGCAGCGCGGGCTATCTACAGGTATTACCATCTACGCTCCTGCCATCATCCTTTCAACCATCCTGCAAATCGACATTTCCTATACCATCGTTTTCAATGGTGTTATAGTAATCATATACACGGTTTATGGCGGCACCAAAGCCGTGTCACACACGCAGCTATTCCAAATGGGTGTAATCTTTGCAGGCTTGTTCCTGGCGGCCTACATGGTGATTCACCTATTACCTGCCGATGTAGGCTTCTTCAATGCATTGAAAATAGCAGGTAAGATGAATAAACTGAATGCTGTGGATACCTCATTCGATTGGAACAATAAGTACAATCTCTGGTCGGGTCTCATTGGTGGCTTCTTCCTGCAGCTTTCCTATTTCGGTACCGACCAATCCCAGGTTGGCCGTTACCTCACCGGCAGCTCAGTTACCCAAAGCCGCCTTGGCCTGTTGATGAACGGATTGGTTAAAATCCCTATGCAGTTTATCATCCTCGGCATTGGCACTCTGGTATTTGTTTTTTATCAATTTAACCAACCGCCTATTTTCTTCAATAAAGTAGAAGTCCAAAAACTGGAAAACAGTTCTTACGCAAAAGAGTATAACGAAATACAACAGGAGTTCAACGCCACATATCAGCAAAAAAGCATTGCTGCCCAAGCCTTGTCACAAGCCGTTATAGCCAATGACGATGTCGCCATCGAAGCGGCTAAGAATAATGCCAATCAGGCAGAAAGTCAGAACACTGCAATCCGTACCCGGCTTACCGACCTGATGAAGAAAAACAATCCCAAGGCTAATACCAACGATACAAACTATGTGTTTCTTTCCTTTGTTACCCAAAAGCTGCCGGTAGGCATAGTCGGTCTGCTTATTGCCATTATATTCCTGGCCTCTATGGGTTCCGCAGCTAGTGGGTTGAATTCTCTTGCATCTACCACAGTAGTCGACTTTTATAAGCGCCTCTACAATGGTGATAAAGCCAATATCAATGATTTTCTGGTGTCACGCTGGTCCACATTTGGTTGGGGTGTATTCTGTATTATTATCGCCCTATACGCCAATAAACTGGGCAACTTGATTGAGGCAGTAAACATATTGGGCTCTCTATTCTACGGCACTATCCTTGGCGTATTCCTGGTTGCATTTTATATGAAGAAAATTGATGGCACCAGCGTGTTCATTGCAGCACTTATAGCGGAGTGCATTGTTGTTGGTTTCTGGATTGCAGATATTACCGCCTTCCTTTGGTTAAATGTATTGGGCTGCCTTGCAGTTATGTTCATTGCATGGCTTATCAGCCTTATAAGAAATCAGCAGTCTGGAAAATTCACTGCAACTTCCTGAAAATAAAAAGACCGCTGAGTTATCAGCGGCCTTCAATTCACTAGACTAAAAATATTACTTAGCGTCAGCTATCAGCTTCTCAGCCATTTTCACGTAGTCATCATTCTTAGCTTCTTTAGCCAATACAATCACTTTCTGTGCTGTTTCAATGGCGCCTTTTCTGTCAGCAAGTTTAAACTGAATTTTCGCTTTCAGCATAGCCATCCAAAATGCTTTTGGATTTGCTTCTACAGCCTTGTTAGCCCAATCCAAAGCCACTTTCATGTCTTTGTTGTTGTCGTAGTAGTAGCTCGCTGCCTGAAAATACGGCCTGCTGTCATTTGCCAATGCTATGTCGATGTTCTTCATCATTTTAGCATCTATATCAGCCACTACAGAAAAGCTAACTTTTGTTTGCTCCCATACCAGGTCGATATTTGCTGTTGTAGGCGTTACATCTGCTACAGTTATGGTAAATGTTTCTGTCTTAGCAGGCAGGTAAGTAGATTTTACAGAAAACCTAAGCACCTCGTTTTCTTTTTTGTAGTCAGCTACATTACCACCTAGTTTCAGGTCTTTGTATAGCATTATCTCCCATGTTTCTTTGTTTGGCACCGTGTATAGTGCATAGGTGCCGGCTCCTATAGAAGTACCATCTATCCTTACATCCTCACCAAAGGTTATCGTAGTAGCAGCGTTAGCTCCCGTGCGCCATACTTTGCCAAATGGAACCACATCACCGAATATCACACGGCCTTTTACACTAGGGCGCGAATATTCTATTGATATGTCAGACAAAGCAAAGGATTGCTTGATAGTTTGTAATGGGCTAGGTGCAGGCACCTTTAGTTGCTGTGCATTCAAGGCCATCGCCGTAAATGTAAATGCAGCCAATGCAGCATTCTTAAGTGTAGATTTGATCATGTTTTTGTTTTTAATTTGGACTGTAAGTTTAAACGCATTTGCCCCAAACATCAAAATGCTAACTGCATTCCTCACAATGCTTAACATTAGTTACAGAAATAAGAAGCTGTTTTAACGTAAACTTCTAATGTTTGAAATGAATTACTTTAGCATCCGATGGCCAGAATTAAAGTAGACCTGCACGATATCTTCAACAACTCAAAAGCGATAGACAAAGCTTTGAGCGATGCTTTTGAAGAAGCCATAGATAACCGGATAAAAGAAGTTGAAATCATTCCCGGCAAGGGAAGCGGTCAGCTGCGCAAAAAAGTAGAGCGCTTCCTCCAGATGCCTCATATCAAATCCAAATACCACCGAATAGAAAATGACAGTAAGAATTTCGGCAGGCTATTCGTTTATTTCAAATTCGACAAATAGTGATTCGATCCCTTTTCCTGCTGTCCCTTCTGTTGTTTGCCAGTAATATATTTTGCCAGTCATACTCCATTGATAATATTCAGCAGGCCTTCGAAAGCCTGCCAGCAGAACCCATACTGATTCCAATCCATAACAATCATAAAATCCCCTTATCGGGCCATCTGCAGGGCATACAGCTAATCGATTCAACTCTCATTATTACAGGTAGCAGTTCAGAATATTCTTATGCATTGGTAAGCAATTTTAACAAAGCAAATAACCTTTACAAAACCACACGCCTCCAAATGCTAATGGACTCCCCTTTTCGCCATGCAGGTGGTTGCCAGTCTAGCGGAGTAAATCTTTTCCTGGGCATAGAAGATAACATCCAAAAAGACCATTCAAAAATCGTATCGCTAACAACTGCTTCCGAGAAGGGAGATAGTGGGACAGTGCATATAATCGTAGAAAGGCAAGGTACATTCAAGCGTTCCACCGCAGGTGCAGTAGCTGCTGTCCAAACTAAAACAGGCACACTAATAGCCGTAGCAGATTGGGACGCCCGGAATATTGATTTCTATAAACAAAATTGGAATGGCAAATTCGACTCTGTAGCGACAGTATATTTCTTCGACATAAAAGGGGGCGCATACCAATCCATCAATCTGCTCGCAGATACCGCGGGCAACCTATTTCTGATGGGCTTTTGCAAACAGGGCAGCACCAACAGAGCAGACCTTTTCTCTATAAATGACTACAAACCCGCATTACTTAGTACGCGCTTTTTCCACTGCAAAAAGAATAATGGATTCCGCTACGGTGCCGGAGCTCATATCCAAGACGGAAAGCTGCAATTATTATCCTGCCCCAGAAAATTGGGCAAGCGGGGCTTTATAAATGTATTTGGTAAATAGGTTAATCGCCACCACAACCACCACCGCATCCACTACAGCCGCTACAGCCCGAAGATGAGCAGCCACTATCTCCACTACATCCGCTGGAGTCATTACTGCAACTGCTATCAAAGCTGTCCCCAATAGAATCTAAATCTGACCAGCAACCTGCAATCGTAGCGCAGCTACTGCTGTTATCAGCAATCTCTTGTCCTTGATTAGCATTCATCTCCTTAAAAAGATCAGCATCAATTTGTGCAAGACCCAAAAGTTCTATTCCTTCAATCAAAAGAATGTTGCCGTTTATCTTGTATACAATGTTTGCCACAAGCCTTGGCTGATTAGTTTTACCTTTTAGCCGTTGTTCAATTTCTGAGATCTCCGCCAAAATCTTTTTTCGTACTTCTACACCATAATCTGTTCGTTTATAGCTCCCAGAGAAAAAATTCCACCACTTACGCTTAAAGTAATCCTTCAGATTCGCTGACTTTACTAACCCGGCCACAAGGTCTCCTGATGCAAAGCTGGATTTAATAAAGTTTCTAAGTAAAATGGGTGGAGGGTCAAATCCTGTAAACGCATTTGTAAAAATCTGCTCATGCTCCAAAGGAAAATAACTTCCGAACCTACTACCCGGATATACATACTTATAAGTCATTACCGGATCTCTGGGGTGTGCTTGATGTTGCTCTTCCTGTATTTTCAGGACTTGCTTTAGTATCAAATCTACAAACGTCATTTTAAGCATTTGCTTTTTAGTAATCACTCCATTTGTAGTAATCAGTACCAGGCATTCCGCAGGTGTTAAGGTTTCAAGGTATTTCATAGTAAAATTTTAGGCTTTTTAATCATCCAATAGTCATCTGTATTAATGCGTTTAAAATTAGCCGCATCAAATCTCACCTCATTTTCGGGCCATATATCTTCAGGGGCGGTATAGCCGAATGTCTCCTTGTAAAGGACCTTAGTCCGCGTGTATAGGTCATCATACTTTTGCACCTCAGCAGTACCTCCTTTGGTAGGGCCATGGTGTATATTCCTCCCTATTATATTTGGGCAAAAATCCGTCCAATAAGATTGGGTATACAAAAGATGCAGGTGCCATACCTGATCTACCTGGTCAGATGGCGTAAGTGGGTGTGGCGCAATGCACAACAGAAACATAAACTTCTTATACTCATCACATGCTCGTATGGCATACATGTGGCTCCAGTTATTCTCTCTCGCCAGCCTTTCTGTAAACATCAATGCAGATGTCGGGTCATCAAGCTCAAACTTTCTGATTCTCCTGTAAAGGTCTTCCTGGTCTTGTGTCATTGGTTGCAGGCAAAATTAAGACATTCCGATTAATTTATCTTCTTCTCCCCCATCCTTCCGGCTATCACGCTGCCGGATAACAACTGCAACGCATGATAAAGCATCAATGGCAACAAAACCACCCCTAGCATCACAGGGTTAGGGAATAATACCTTACCCATCACCGCGCCTTGTACCAGCGATTTCTTCGACCCGCAAAACAATACAGTTATCCTATCCTCACGGTTTAGTCCTATAAGATTAGACACAAAATACATGACACCAAAAACAAGAAAGAACAAGGCTTGCATGATTACCCCTAACAAGGCTATCTCCCATACCGATTGCCCGGCAAACATGTTACCGGCAAAAGATTCGCTGAAAGAAGTAAATACAATAAGCAGGATAATAAGCTGATCAAAATTCCGCAGAGCATCCTTATGCTTCTCAGCAAACACTCCAAACCTTTTATTCAATAAAAAACCCAGCACAACCGGCAAAAGCACTTGCAGGCATAGCTTCAGCATAATGCCTGTCACATCAAAATCGCTGTTACTTGTTTCCAGTATACTGCTCATCCATAGTGGTGTAATGAATATGCCTATGATACTGGAAATACTGGCATTGAATATGGCCGCAGGCAGATTCCCGCCTGCGATACCTACCATTACCACCGACGATGATACCGTTGATGGAAGTGCTGCAAGGTAAAAAGCCCCAATCCATAATGGCGAAGCTTTATCAATCCCGAAGGCAAGCCCTGCGCACATTACCAACAAGGGAAACAATAAAAAGGTAGACGATTGGATAATCAGGTGCAATTTCCAATTGCCTAATCCTGCTTTTAGTTTATCTCTGTTAAGTTTCAACCCATAAAAAAAGAATATGACGATTACTCCATATTCAGCTATCAGTGGCAAGTGCAGAACGCTATCTTCTGTACCCAGCTGTGGAAAAAAGTACGCAGCCACTATTGCCAGTATCAGCAACAGGAAAAAGCCATTCAACCCTACTTTATTCAATAGCTGGAACATAATAAGCTATGCCTGAATTTCAGAGATATAGTCATCTATCGCCTTATCTACAGGGGAAACGACTTTTTGATTAATAACACCGAAATTCCATTTATACTTCCATGCAAGAACAGCAGTAAACAGCACACCAATAGCAATTAGTGATACCAGATCGCGCACAGGCGATACCTCATGTTGCTCCAGCAGAGCTGCGGTTTGCAAGGCGGATGCTTTATTAGTAACAAAAATGGAAAGGAAAATATTGTTAGCGGCATGCGCTCCCATAGTTGTTTCTATACCATCATCCAGTGTTGTAATCAATCCAAACAACAAACCAAAGAAAATATACTGCGACATGGCCATGGCAAATCCAAACTCCTTTACTTCAGGGTTAAGAGAGTGCATCAATCCAAATAGTACACCCATGATGATAATAACCAGCAACCTATTTTTAGTTAATGCAGCCACACCCTGTGCCATATAACCCCTAAGAAGAAATTCCTCAAAAGTAGTTTGGAAAGGAATGATCAAAAGTGAAATAGCAACCAGCGGAATAAACACAGCGGCATCGAACCGTACAGTAAAGTTATCCGGATGCATGCTGTAATCTATTACCGTGTATGTGCCGATTAAAACTGCCCAAAGCCCAAATGCGCTAAAAAACCTGCTCCACCTGATTTTCTCCCGTCCATTTACAATTTCGCTAAACTTTCTTTTGTGCAGAGCCTTTGCCAGTAGTGCAACAAATAATAGTGCAAACAAAAACGGCAGCATCATTAGGAATAATCCTAGATTAGAATCTATGCCGTAAGCAGCAAAGTCTGCCGGGTTTGATGGGTTACCATGAAGCACTCCTCCACCTTGAGCTACTTTATAGGCCTTAACTCCTTCCAAAGGTAGGGCTCCAATGAAAGCGCCCCCTATAAAACCAACTACGATGGTTATCAAATATTTCCACCAATGGTTCTGCCCATCCAATGCCCTTTCCAGATGCTTCATGCTCATGTAATTATTAAAGGCAAAGTAAATAATCCAAATCAATAGCTGATAAATTATTCCAATTACCCTTTTTCAACCCGTTCTTTTAGTGCCCGGTTCATCATTTCAAACCCATTCTTTGTATTCACATCCAGCATTTTCTGAAGCAATGGCACAAGGATTCCTCTGAAAATTTCATAATGGGCCAGCAGTGTTTTCCCATTACCCATATCTCTAAATTCAAAATGATGTTCTCCGTCAAATATCCACGGCAGCCCAAGCGACCCCATCCAAACCAAAGACTTATTGCGCTCAAACCTCAATACCTTTGGGGACATGGTCATAGCCATACCATCAGGGGGCGATAGCAATGCCTTAATACGGCTTCCGGTTCTTACCTCTCCTGTTATAGATTTCAGAAAAGGATTCCACTCCCCATAGCTCCCAAAATCATCGAATACTTTCCATACCTTTTCAGGGTTAGCGTCAATAACAATTTCTGTGTAAATTGACTTCCCCTCTTTAATTACAATTCCTTCCATGTTCATCATCATTATGTTTTTGTTGATGCAAAACTGCCGATCATAAAGCATGGACTGCTTGATATAAATCAAGAATTCAGGAGAGCGCTTTTCGTCTTATCCTGCTAAATGTCTCAGGCGTCATTCCAAGCATAGATGCTATGTATTGCAAAGGAACCTGATTAAACAGTTCTCGGTTATGTTCAAAAAAGAAATCGTATCGCTGTTCTGCGGTCATGGACAAAAAAGCAAAAATCCTGTCTTCCATAATAGTGAAGCACTTTGTCATAAATAGCTTTTCCATCTTATGCCACTTTGGTACCAGATCACCAATTCTGTTATAGTCTTCTTTGTCTATTGTAAAAAGCTGCGTATCGCTCAGTGCCTGAATATTCCAGCGGGCTGGCACCTCAAAAGTCAGGCTTGCCAGATCAGTCACAAAATAACCGGTAGTAGATATCCATTGAGTTATCTCCTTTCCGTCCTGCAGCACAAATACGCGCAACATGCCCGAACTTATAAAGCTGAGCTTATTACAATACCCTCCTGTCTTCAGATAGTAGTCGCCTTTCAAAAGTACACTTGGCTTAAATAAAGACGCCACTATAGCAAGGTCTTCAGCATTAAGCCCAAAATATGAATTGATATATTGCTCTAGTTCGGTCATTTGCCTGACAGGGATTTACCTCCCCTTGCAAATCTACGAATACAATAGTAGAATCTAACTATCTGTTCGCTTCAGTTCTACTAAGCTATCCAGATAGGGCCTTAGCTTATCGCTCATGCGCATGCGCTCTTTTATCTCGTTCATGGTCCATTCATCCATGGTCGGTTTTCTGCTTATTATATCCGCACCGGCAGGGGTAAATAGTGTTTTCTCAAAAGTGATAACTGCCCATTCTCCGCGTAGATCCATTAGGGCTAATTCCCAGTTGCTCTTTATCAGACGCATAAATCCATTTCCGCGCCATTCAAACTTATTGCTATACTCCTTATCCTGCGTATCCACTCCGGCTATTACTTTCCTGTTTCCTTTCTTTTCATAGCTTACCTCATCTATCAGTTTGCTATTATCATCTTCTGATAAAACATAATTGAACCTTGGGTTCTGCTTATCGCCCTTCAGCCACATAGGGAAATTGGTACTGATGATATACCAGGTACCAGCAAGTTTGTACAATACATTTATCATATCCGCAAGACTTTTATGTTTCTTAATGATAACAACAGAACGACAATAAAAGATTAAGATGCGCGGAAATTTCTGTCTTATTAAGAAATTAAAGTCTCGACAATCTACCTATTATGTACCATCAATGCCTCTGCTACAGCATCATTACCTTGCAGATTAGCATGATCCAAAGCAGTCTTGCCACTGCTGTCCTTTAATCCTGCATCTGCCTTGTACTTCAAAAGTAAATGTACTATTGGCAGGTTTCCGAATGTTGAAGCAAATATTAAAGGTGTTGCATCATTATAGTTTGCCAGGTTTACATCCGCTCCGCTTTGCAGCAGCATCTCCCCTATAGCTGCATACCCCTTAAAGCAAATACCTATCAGCGCAGTATTACCCATCTTATCCCTGAAGTTCAGATTGGCATTATTAGTCAGTAAGATTTTCACTGCTTCAATCTGATTATTATATGCAGCAACGATAAGCGGAGAGTACCCTGCCCCATTTACGCTATTTACCAATGAAACATCATTAGCTATGCACTTTTTCAGCCTTACAGTATCTCCGTTTCGTACAGCATCAAAAATATCCTGGGCGGGTAATGCGAAACAAAAAAGGCAAGCCACCCATAAAATCAGAATTTTCATAATTATTTAGTTTTATTAAAAAAAGCGCAAGGCAATCCGTATTCCCAATGACCACCCTGCGCTCTATCCAAAAACAAAGCCTCCAATCCTTGCTTTAGTTCTTCATGAAATCAGCTTGTGTAAAGCCTAGTTCTTTGGCCAATCGCATACCATAATCTCTATCTGCCAGATAAAAATGCGTGATCATCTTCTTTTGCACCTCTTTACTGGCCTGCTTCAGATCTCCTACCAGGTTAGATATCAGGTTATCCTGCATCTCTTTGCTAAAAGACCGGTAGAGCTCGCCTGCCTGGGCAAAATCATTTGGCTTGTCTATCTTATGCCTGGTAATCGTCACATTAGTATAAGTCCTTTCAGATTGCTTATAGCTCGCATCATCTTTCAGTGTTTTAGCTTCATTACTTGGCTGGTAGTTCACGTTTGAAACTGTAGCTGTATTATCAAAGTTCCCGTCCTGATTGTAGTTATTTGCGGTGGTATTCTTTGGTGCATTCACAGGGATCTTCTGGAAATTGGTACCCAGGCGGTAGCGCTGTGTATCAAAATAGGAGAACAAGCGCCCTTGCAGCAATTTATCCTCAGATGCCTCCACACCCGGCACCAGGCTTCCCGGTGCAAATGCAAGTTGCTCTATTTCTTCAAAATAGTTCTTTGCATTTCTATTCAGTGTCATTGTGCCAACCTTTACCAATGGCAATTTATCTATCGGCCAATCCTTGGTAGCATCCAAAGGATAGAAATCAAACTTATCCAGGTCTTCCGGCTTTATCATCTGCACATATAGTTCCCATTTAGGAAAATCCCCTTTTGCTATTGCATTGTATAAATCATTTGTCGCATGCTGAAAATCCTTTGCCTGCTGGGCCTCTGCTTCTTTGGCGTTAAGGTTCTTTTCGCCTTGCACTGTCTTCCATGTATATTTCACGTAGGTAACTTCTCCTTTTGCATTCACCCATTTAAATGCGTGTACGCTGCTCCCATCCATATTCCTGTAGCCAGCTGGTGTTCCCTTGTCTGAGTACAGGTAGGTAAACATTTTTGTAGCTTCAGGTATATTCGAGAAGAAGTCAAATACCCTGGCCGGATCTTGCTTATTGGTAATAGGTGATGGCTTCAGACTGTGCACCATATCAGGAAACTTCATCGCATCCCGAATAAAGAATACTGGTAAATTGTTTCCAACGATAGNNCTGTATAAAACTTTGTGGCAAACCCTCTGGGATCCCTTAGTGTTTCGGGAGAACCCGAACCGTGTATCACTGTTGAAAAGCGGACAGCTACAGGTGTATTCTTTCCTTTTGCGGAAAATAGTTTAGCCCTGGTAAAAGCAGAAAAATCGCCTTCTGCCACAAACTCGCCAAATGCACCGGCTCCTCTTGCATGCACCACACGCTCCGGTATGCGCTCCCTGTCAAATGAAGCCAGCTTTTCTACCAGGTGAACATCCTGCAATAAAACAGGCCCGTTAACGCCTACAGTTTGGGAGTTTTGATTGTCGCCAACCGGAGCACCTGTATTGGTGCGAAATTGTGTATCCTGTGCAATTCCTGCGACAGCTGCAGATGATATAATGATGGATAAAATTGTATGTTTCATATACGTATTGTTTAGATGGTGCAAATCTTCACTAAATCACCTATTCAATCAAACTGATTATATCTATATTTACATAGACAAAATCTAACACAATGAATTTACAGCAGCTGGAGTATATTATAGCAGTAGATACACACCGTCATTTTCTCAAGGCAGCGGACTCATGTTTCGTTACCCAGGCTACATTAAGCATGATGATAAAGAAGCTGGAGGAAGAATTGGATGTACTTATTTTCGACCGCAGCAAACAACCCGTGATACCAACAGAAGCGGGCTACAAGGTTATCACCCATGCCCGCCGCATACTCAACGAGGCTTCATCGCTTAGAGATGCTGTACAAATTGAGAAAGGAGTAATTTCAGGGGATTTGCGGCTGGGCATTATCCCGACCATAGCTCCATACCTCATCCCTCTGTTCCTGAAGGATTATCGCGCGGCTTACCCAAAGGTAAACCTGCACATAACAGAGTATACCACGGAAACGATCATAGAAAAACTCAAGTCCGGGCAAATAGATGCCGGTATCCTGGCCACGCCACTCAGGGAAAAAACAATAAAGGAAAAGCCACTTTATTATGAAAAGTATTTCCTCTATGTCAATGAAAACGAAAAGGGTTTCGATAAAAAGTATGTACTGCCAAAGCATATTGATATTGAACGTCTTTGGCTGCTGGAAGAAGGCCACTGTATGCGGTCTCAGATACTCAATCTTTGCGAACTGAAACGAAAACAGAGTCACGACAATAATTTGCACTACGAAGCAGGCAGTATAGAAACCCTGGTAAACCTGGTAGATAACAACTACGGTGTTACTGTAGTTCCGGAGCTTGCCGCCAGCCGCCTTAGCGGCGAGCAAAAAGATCGGTTACGCTATTTCAAAGATCCTGAGCCGGTGCGTGAAATAAGTATTGTCACTCATTACGAATATGTAAAGGAGCGCCTGATAAGAACGCTAAAAGATTCCATATTGGAAATAATACCTAAAGACATGAAAAAACAAGGAAAGAAAAATGTGATAGACATTTAGACGGAAGCTACCTGATGAGCGAATACACTACAGAATCTACAAATATGCCACGGGTAAAAAGGTAGTCTTTAAAATATGCTTCCTGAACAAATCCATTGCGCTTAAGCAATGCAAGCGATGCCCGATTCTCAGGATGCACCACTGCTTCTATAGAGTGCAGCTTCAATACATTAAAGCCAAAGTCAAGTACAGCCGAAAAACACTCTTGCATCAACCCCTTTCCTCCAAAATCCTTGTGCAACATATATCCGATTTCCGCGCGAAAATCTTGTTTTTTGAACTGTACAAAGTTTATGGTTCCAATTAGCCGCTCCTGCCCTTTCATATAAATACCCCAGGAAATTCCTAATCCATTCTCTGCCAGAATATTGATTCGCCCTATTACCTCTTTAGCACGCTGTACCGATTCCATCAATGGCAGTGGTACATAGCGCATCATCTCTTCATTAGTCCGCATGTCAAAAAAGTCATCCGCATCTATTTCAGTTATCTGCTTAAGTATCAGGTACTCGGTTTCTATTACAGGAAATGGCTGAAAATTATACTGCGTCATTGGCTTTACTTTTATTAGGTTCTATCATATCCCAAAGGTTTCCATACAGGTCTGCGAATACGCATACTTTGCCAAACACTTCTACCGAGGGAGTTCTTACAATTTTCACCTCGTTCCTCACCAGGTTATTATAATCCCTATCTAGGTTATCCGTATGCAGAAACAGGAATACCCTGCCACCGGTCTGGTTACCTACACGGCTCAGTTGCTCTTCTGTAGCTGCCTTTGCCAGCAATAGCTTACATGCTCCATTCCCTTGCGGAGTTATCACCACCCACCGTTTTGTTTCACTCATTACAATATCTTCTACTAAGCGAAATCCTAGTTTATCGATATAAAAGCTTAATGCTTCATCATAGTCCTTTACCACCAAAGCTATTTGTGCGATTGATTGTTCAATGAGGTGAATATAAGAGCCGGTTTCGATTCTTCTTTGAACTGGGAAAGGATGAAAATTAAAAAATTAACACTTTTTCATTCATTAAAATTAGGAAAGACGCATTTTTAAGTATTTACTTTGCAATACAAAGCACTTTAAAATGACCGAAAAGGAAGAGCAACTAAAACAGATTTCCGATATCAGGAATATGATGGAGCGATCATCACGCTTCATTTCCCTCAGTGGTTTAGCAGGCGTTTTTGCTGGTTCATTTGCCCTTGCAGGGGCTGCGGCTTTTTACGCCTATGTCAATGGAAACATCCATTATGGCTTAGGTCGGGGTATCGCTTACTACACTCAATCCCTTCCCGTAGTTCTGGATGATTCATTTCTCATGTTCTGTATTGCTGATGCCTCTCTGGTTCTGTTCTTATCATTGGCTGCAGGCATATTCTTTACCGTCCGTAATGCTAAGAGCAAGGGACAGACTATCTGGGATAAAACAGCACAGAAAATGCTGTTTCATCTGTCTATTCCCCTTATCACAGGTGGCATCTTCTGCCTGCTGCTTATGCATTATGGGTTGTTTGGTTTGGTAGCTCCCGTTACCTTAATCTTCTTCGGCCTTTCATTATTGAATGCATCTAAGTATACACTGGACGAAATACAATACCTAGGATATTCAGAGATTTTACTGGGTTTGGTTGGATGCAAATTTATAGGTTATGGCGTAACGCTTTGGGCGCTGGGCTTTGGTGTACTACTGATTGTTTACGGGCTCATCATGTACATTCGTTATGAGGCACAACCAAAAGAAAAGAAATTCTGGTAAGGCTACGGGAAAACAAAAAACTGAAAGTGAAAGATCTGATTGACAAATTAAATAAAGGGTTCGAAAACCGGGTGCGCTTAGGCATTATGAGCGCACTCATGGTAAATGATGTGATAGATTTCCTATCGCTCAAGGAACTGCTGAATGTCACAGATGGTAATCTTGCAAGCCACCTCAATGCTTTAGAGGGACTTGAGTATATCGCAGTTAAAAAGGAATTTATAGGAAAGAAACCACGAACATCTTATGTAGCTACCAACCTTGGAAAGTTGGAATTTAACCACCACTTGAAAGCCCTTGAGGAGCTGGTAAAACGTAGCAGCTAAATTTTTTTACCTATTTACTTTGAAATACAAAGCACTTTTAAAATATAAACACAATGAACTCAAACATCATCAGGTTAAAATCACAGATACGATTATGGCTTACGTTTTTCATCGTGTCACTCATACTTAGCGGCCTTACTGCTATACCTGTTGTGCAGGAAATAGATTGGATACTAAGCCATAACATAATATCCTCTCCTGCCATCCTCAAATGGCTCTCTACTGTACAGGCAGACCTGCATCAAACTCCTGAGCACGTTTACTATGGCTTCGATTGGCTTGCCTTTGCCCACCTTGTAATTGCAGTAGCTTTTATAGGCCCTCTAAAAGACCCTGTAAGGAATATATGGGTAATAGAATTCGGCATGATAGCCTGCTTAATGATATTGCCTTTTGCCGCAATTATGGGCAGCATCAGGAGCATACCCTTCTGGTGGGTCGTTATTGACTGTTCGTTTGGGGTTATTGGCATTATACCTCTCCTGGTAGTGCACCACAAGATTAAGACACTCGAAGGCCTCATTGATAAAGAAAGGCTTAACACTATTTTCTAATGCATATCAAGGACTGCATTCTTTAACTCTAAATCTCAGGCATGTAACATTTCTACTTCACAAAACAAATACTTCAAAATGAAGAAAAACGACTGGTTAATCCTATCAGGTGCACTCATCTACAGTGGCCTCTTCTATCAGCAGCTGCCCGGAATAAATTTTCTACTTTTCACAATTCTGCTCAATGGCTTTGCACTCGCACAAGACCTCTCACTTCGCAAAAGTTTCTCTTGGCTGGCAGCGGCTATCGGTTCTCTTGTTTCAGCAGCAGCAGTTTTCTACTTTGGCACGGGCCTTCCTGTTTTTGCCAATATCGTATCGCTCGTGTTGTTGGCTGGCCTTACCTTTAAGCCTCAATCCTCATTGTTCATTGCCCTTATCCAATCCCTGTTCTCATTACTGTCATCATTACCTCTTCTTATCTTCAGTATTTTCGAAGGCAACCCAAAGTCACTGGATGAGGCAGAAAAACCAAAGCAATCCATCAGTAAGATTCTGCTACTTATAACAGTTCCATTGCTTATTGCATTTATTTTCCTTTCCATCTATCGTGCGGCTAACCCCTTATTCGACCAGTTTATTCAAAAAATCAATTTCAGTATATTCTCCCTTGGTTGGTTCTATTTCCTTTTAACAGGCCTTGTTCTCATGTACGCATTCTTTAAGCAGCGCAGGGTAAATTCATTAGATGAAGCTGACCAATCCACAGATAATCTAAAAACACTAACACTCGAACAGCATCAGGACACAGAATGGGCCAGGATTCTAAACATCAAAAATGAAGTGCTCACAGGTGTCATACTCTTTACACTGCTTAACATTCTTCTTCTTTTTGTCAATGCCCTGGATGTATACTACCTGGGCATCTTGAAGGAATTGCCAAAAGGAATCACCCTATCGCAATACCTGCACAATGGTACCAATGCGCTTATTATATCCCTTGTATTGGCAATCGGGATTATACTATTCTATTTCCGTGGATACCTCAATTTCTATGAAAAGAATGGATGGGTAAAAATGCTTAGCTATTTATGGATACTACAAAACCTCATTTTAGTCGGCTCTATTCTCTACCGCAATAGTCTGTATATCGGTGAGTACGGTCTTACACACAAAAGGATTGGTGTCTATCTCTATATAGCCATTTGCACAGCAGGTCTGGTAACTACCATCATTAAAATTGCAGCCACCAAAAGCAACTGGTTCCTGTTCCGCAAAAATACCTGGGTGCTATACTCTACCATGATTATCTCCTGCATCATCGATTGGGATTACATTATCACCGACTTCAACATCCATAATTTCGAAAAAGACCATACTATGGAAATTGATGAGCACTATCTCGCAGACCTAAGCCATACTAACCTTTCACTGTTGTACAGATATTATGTGGTTGAAAAGAAGATACTCAAATCACAGCACTTACCTTACAATCAACGCGGCAACTTCGATTCTTCAAGCTCCGGATTTGAAACAGCACCATACGCCAACGAAAGCGAAATGAGTTTTGAAATTGAACAAAAGTATCAGGCAATTCTTTCAGAATCCAAAGAAGTGTCATGGCCTTCATGGTGCATCAGCAAGCAGCAAAACCTAAAGGCGGTTGAAGCTTTAATTGCGGCAGAACATAAACCATAATTCCTCATCAAAATTCGCAATTAATGTCATCAATAATAAAAGACCACCGATTCACCATTGTCATGCTTCTATCCAGCTTACTTTGTGTTGGGTTAATGGCTATACGAGTCATAAAATCAGATACTCTGGCGCTCATCTTTCTTATCTGGAATTTATTTCTGGCTTGGATTCCATACCTGATCAGTTTATGGATTAAAAACACAGAAAAAAAATCCACATTGCTCCTTCTGGGGGCAGTGTGGTTAATATTTCTTCCCAATGCCCCCTATCTGTTTACCGATCTCCTGCATTTGCGCCAGAGAATAAATATCCCCCTTTGGTACGATGTATTCCTGTGTAGTTTATTTGCATGGACTGGCATGCTCCTTGGCTTGGTATCATTGCAGCTTGTACACAAAAAAATAGCACAGTTTACAAGCAGCAATCTCAGCCATATAATCATTGCAGCAATTATCTTACTTAGTAGCTACGGTCTGTATCTTGGCCGCTTTCTTCGACGCAATTCTTGGGATGTAATCACAAGGCCTACGACACTCATTCACGATGTTCTTGAACTATTCATGCATCCGCTGCAGCATCGCGAGGTGTTTTATATCACCTTTATCGTGGCTGGATTCATGGGCATTTGCTACCTGGCCATTATGTCCCTTTCACCAAATCATGTCATCATAAAATTAAAAACTAAAAAATGATTTCGAACATGTTCAACTACGGCATTATAACTTTAAGTGTCGCATTCAAAACAATACTTCTTGCACTCGTACTGCACATACTATTCTTACCACTCATGCTCCACCTCATTCCGCTAAATCAAGGTTCAACCATGGAGGTTGCAGGCATTGGCTTACTGATTCAAATGGTATTTTTTGGAATTATTATGGCCTGTATTTTTACCATCAGTACAATCATGCTATTCCTTTTCAAAGCTAAACTCTATCGGTACAGCGTGCAGCAGATAACCACCGCCATATTTCCGGTTATTGCAATTGCCTATATAGCTACATTTTGCTTGACAATCATGCTTTTTGAAAGGCATGAAATCCCATTTGTAATTGTATGCTCTATCCCGCATCTCATAGCAATCACAGCCGGAGTATTTCTGCTGGTGCGCGACTGGAAAGCTCTCAGCGAAAGCAATAATCCAATAATTGGATAGTTCCTAAGCTTAAACTAACCTCCTGACATTCTTGCAATAAAGCTTGTACACTTCGCCATTCATCTTGCTCAGGTGTTCTTCTTCCAATCGTATCTGTACCTGTATCAGCACATACCCCAGCATAAGAAATAATAGTGTAAACGCATTGGGTGTAGCAAGGAATAATCCTATCAAACTAACTACCATACCCAGGAATATAGGATTGCGCGAAATACTGAAAAGCCCGGTTGCTATTAGTTCTGTTTTCACACCTGTATCAATCCCTATTCGCCAGGAATTGCGCATATCATTTTGTGCTTTTATAGTCCATAAAAAGGAGATAGCCATAAGTACCAATCCGGCATATTGTACAGACCTTACATCCATAGTCTTAAAACTGTAATCAGCAAAACAGCTTTCAGGAAACACTGCATACAGAACAACATAAAGAAGAATAGCGATAAGAGTATATTTGAAATACCGGCCTACCAATCCGTATGCTGTATCATCTTTGGGTAGCACCAGTGGATTCTTACCAATCCGTTTTGATACCAGCCATGTCTTTAGCAAAAATGCAAAGCAAAAATATATGGCCAAGTATATTGGTAATATCAGTTTAAGCAATTGATCAAAAGTCATCCTGTTTGTAGTTTAGGATACAAACCTACAGCCATAAGCAATGCAATGCTATTGCATTGTTGCATCAGGATTGCAGCTATTACACAGGCCGTGCGCATTCAGGCTTATGTCTTGTATAGTAAAACCGCTTGGCATTTCAACTTTAGGAATTTTAAGTTTGGGCAGGCAAAATGTTTTTTTGCATCCCGTACACCAAAAATGAACATGGGTATCTGTATGCCCGTCTTCATTGCAATCTACATCACACAAGGCATATTTGGCAATAGTACCATCTTTAATAGCATGTACCAATCCTTTCTTCTCAAATGTCTTTATAGTGCGGTAAAGCGTAATTCTGTCCGCGGGCCCAAAATCCTTTTCTAAATTGGTTAGTGTTACAGCAGTTTTTTGCTCAAGCAGAAATTCCAACACCAACAGTCGCATTGCCGTTGGTGCGATCTGTTTTGCCTTTAATATAGATTCTACCACATCTGCCATAACTTATGCTTTTGTTCCACAAATGTAAGAACCATTATCGCATTTTAATTATTTAAAATATAATAGAAGTTATGTTCTGAATGTCATATCATACTGATGCCTGATTTTTAACTAGCACACTAGAAATTAAAAGACTACAGACCTTTGGAAATCTTCATACTGAAGCGCCCTGAAGTGTCTGATCCCGATAGTAAATATATTCCGGGAGTAAGTGAAGGCAATTCTACAATAGACTTACCATCCATACTCATTATCTTTTTTCCCTCCATGTTGTATAATACTATATCCTTACTATTATCAAAGTGAACCATCATCAGCCTGTCACCTACAAACCATGCGCTTCTCATTGCATTACTATTGTAATCGTTTAATCCATTTGGAGCCGTGTATGTAAGAGATTGCGAAGTGCCGTAACAACCATTAGCATCTGTCACTACCACACTATACACGCCACTATCATTCACTTCCAGTGTATCACTTGTATTTTGTATCGCCTGTCCATCCTTTGTCCATTCATAAGTTACCCCGGGTGCGGTACATATAATCTTGTTGCCACTTTGCACTATCACTGGACTTGGGTTTGCAACTACATTTACTATTACAGCGAAAGAATCTCTTGCATCACCGCAGTATCCTTTTGCAGTATTGAACACCGTACCACCGGTACTGTTTATATCCACTACCAGAGAGTCCTTGCCATTATCAGACTTCACTATCCAGCCATTAGGTATTAACCATTTATACGAAATAGCATCAGTTATCAAGGGAGAAACAAATACAACATCAGTACTTCCTTCACATAGTGTCTTTGTATTTATCAATCCACTATTTCCAAACTCCGGCAATGAATCTATGCTAACATTAAGTTGAGAAACGGCACTGGTACTACATGAATTAGTTGCCGATACTTCAATAATTCCCGAAGCATTAGCCTGTGCTATAATAATCGAAGAGCTATCATTCTTCACAACACTCCAGCTAACTGGCAGTTGCCAGTTATAGTGATCCACGCCAGACGTATTCAATACTGAAAAAGTATCTGTAACACCACTACAAGAAACCCCTCCTGAATTTATAAATACCGGAATTGCGGGTGTAGCATTTGGACTAACATTTACTTGTACCGCAAAACTATCTGTTCCTGCACCGCAAAATCCCGAGATGGTAGCATAAGCTGTACCACTATTAGCATCAACATTTACATAAATTGAATCACGGCCATTTCCTGATTGTATGCTCCAACCACTTGGCAATATCCAGCTATATTGTATGGCTTCCACCTTATCCGGAGCTGCAAGTAAAATACCAGGTGTATTAGGACAAACAGTAATAGTATTTGCATTATTCGCACCGAATGCCGGAGCGGATACAACCGTTACAGATTTTGATAAAGTGGAGCTGGCGCCGCAAACATTATTCGCCGCAACAGCTATATTTCCACCCGCACTACCATATCCTACTGTGACCGAGGCAGTACTATCACCACTTATCTTACTCCATCCATTTGGCAACTGCCAGGTATAATAATCAGTTCCGCTCACCGGATTGACAGAATAAACTGCGTTACCCCCGGATATACAAAGCGTATCTGCACCGGCAGTAAATATAGGAACGGAAGGTATCGTTTTCGCAGCAACAGAGACACTAACCGCCGGTAACTTACAAGTCCCGTTACCCACGACTACACTATCTATCCCCGCTTGGCCGATTACAAAAGAATCAATAGAAGATGTACTCCCACCGTTCCATGAATATTGAAAACCTGATGGCGCCGCTTTTAAAGTTGCAGAGCTACCTGTGCATATAAACTGAGGAGCGGATAGCTGTGCATTGGATGGAACAACTACATTACAGTTTTGGCGAAAAGAGTCCGGAGCAGCTGTTGTTAACCTTTGCTGAAAACTTGTCCAAGCGCTACAATCAGCTTTCAGGTAATAATCAAGAAATGGAAAAACGTATCTGTTCACTCTTACAAGTTGAGCAGCTAATGTTAATCCCCCATTCACCTTACACGTAGACTCTCCAAAATTGCAGGTTGTGCTTGAATTATTGAACTGGCAATGGTAAGCCCCACTAATATATACCTGTGTTTTACAGCTACTTACCAAAAGCGAATCATACATCAGATTCTGATTGGTAGCTTGTGGTGCTACACAATCTCTGGTGCCGCTTACTATCAGGTGGGGTTTTGTATTTCGCTTACCGGCGCTCGAAGATTTCGGATTAGTTTCAGCTGCTGCTAAAGTAAAATAGCAAACTGCTTTTTGGGTAAAAGAGTCTGCTAAAAATGTACAGCCTCCTCCCATTGAATGCCCTCCTATTGCTCCTCTCCCATTCAATTTCTGAAAAAATGGTGACGTTGCAGTATCATTAAATCCTATCATTTTATTCAATACCAGCGCCAGGTCTTTGCCAAAATCAATATGCACCGGTGCTGGTATCGCCCCGCCTTCTGTTCTTGGTAAAGCAACTATATAACCTCTGCTCACCAGCGAGTCTGTCAGTGGCTTGTAAACATCATAGGTCATAACAAAACCATGACCAAAAACCACCACCGGAAACTTACCATTAGCTACAGCTACATTAACTCCTGCCGTAGTTGCAGGATAGTAAATTTCTGTTTGTATCTGCCTTCCTGTCCCCCCTCCAGAACCAAAGCCTCCTGTTCTTGCAGGGTCATTAAATGTTATAGTACGGGAACCTACCAAAAACTGGGCAGATACAAATAACAACCAGCAAGTACTTAAAACAGTAAGAAAAAGCTTTTTCATAAGACGGATTCAATCTTTAATTTGCAAAATATTAGAACAAGATTACTAATTTTTATAACAATACAAAATGAGAACGCCCCTATTGCAACTTTCTCCGTTCTAATGAGAATATTAATTTTCCTCTTTCTTTTGAAACAATAGCCCTTCATAACACGTAAACAACTTCAGTTGTTTACGCTTTTGGCAAAAAAAAAGCGCCCCTCGGTCAGAAGGGGCGCTCGTGTCCATATAAAAGGGAGGATCTTATCTTATAAGTGTAAACTCACCTTGTTTAGTTAGTTTCTCTGTAGTACCGTCATTTGTATTCAAACGCTCGTAAGCTACGAAGTATAGGAATGTTCCGTTTGGCTGGTCTTTGCTGTCAAATGTACCATTCCAACCCTCTGTTACAATGTTGTGTATTACTTGGCCCCAACGGTTAAATACGCGGAAGTCTGTAATCTTAGTGTCAACATTGTTGAATATCGGATAGAACACATCGTTATTACCATCATTGTTAGGCGTAAATACGTTTGGAACGCGTATCTCTGTTCTAACTATTACTGCTATGTCAGCAGTTCTGAAACAAGCTGAGTTGTTGGCATCCCTTACAGTAACACTGTAGTTGATGTTATGCAATGTAGATGTGCTGTTCACAGCGCACTCATCGCAATTCAGATAGTCAGGTTTTGAAGATGAAGTCCAGCTGTAGGTAACGTTTCCGCTAGACACCACAGTAGGTGTAAGCTCTTTTGTTTCTTCCATCAATTTGTACAAAGTATCAGTTGGGAAAGAAACCTGGATTTGAGCAGGCCTTACCACTTCAATTTGTTGGTTCACAACACAACCATTGTCATTTTTAGTAGATATGATGTATGTACCGTATGTAAGGCTGTCAAAAGTTGAGCTTGCTTGGTAAGTGCCCGAGTTGATAGCATATTCATAAGGTGCATTATCCGGAGTCAATGCAGACAATTCGATTTTACCATCAGTCAAACCTTCATCGAAGCAGCTTGTAGGAGTAGAGGTAACATTGAATTTATCTTCTTTAGCACCAGGAACTATAAAGCTTGATTTCGCGCTGCAACCTTTACTATCTGTTACTGATAGGTTATAGGTACCTGCAGCAAGTTCGGTGAACGCTCCGTCAACACGGTTAAGTGGGTTTGAGCTGTTTACCAATTCAATAGTAAAGTTGTATGGAGGAGTTCCGCTATTTGCAGTTAGCTGTGCAGTTCCATCTGCTATACCATAACAAATGTTAGGTGTAGGGCTTGAGAAAGCCTGTATACCTGTTGCAGGTTCGCTAACAGTTACCGTAGCAGAAGCTGAACAACCATTTGCATCTTCAACCAAGACATTGTATGTACCTGCGGCAAGATTTGTTGCAGTTACTCCTATTTGTACCGGATTTGTATTCCATGTTATAGTACTGGTACCTGATCCACCCACTACTGATACTGTAGCAGAACCATCGGTTCCACCTTTACAGTTTACATCAGTTACGCTACCAACTATAGATACAGTGCTTGGCTGTGCTATTGTAGCTGAAGCTGTTGCTGTACATCCTTTGCTATCTGTTACTGTTACTGTGTAAGTACCGGCAGAAAGACCTGTTCTGTCCTCAGATACGATACCACCACCCCAGTTATAGGTAGTTGTTCCTGTACCACCTGTCGCTGTTACATCTATGCTTCCAAGAGTACCTGAACAAGTAACATCAGTTTTGCTTGCTGTTGCTGTCAGTGCAGTTGGATTAGCCAGGGTAAATGATGCAGAAGAAGTACATCCGTTTGCATCTGTTGCTGTCACAGAGTAGGTACCAGCAACTAGGTTGCTCCTGTCTTCAGTGGTTACTCCGTTATCACCCCATGCGTATGTAACTGGAGCAGTAGCTCCGCTTACAGATACATTGATAGCGCCGTTGTTACCATTGTTACAGTTAACATCTGTTGTTGTTCCTGTTACAGTTACAGTTGCTGCTACTGATTGGATAGCAACTGTGATGGTTGCAGTACATCCGTTTGCATCAGATACATTAAGGGTATAAGATCCAACTGCCAACCCGCTTAGGTCTTCAGTTTGTGGACCATGAGTCCATATAGTTGTTATTGGATTTGTACCACCTGATACTGTAACATCTATACTACCCGTTGCCGCTGTGCAGCTTACGTCAGCATGTGTTTCACTCAAAGTAACCGGTGTAGGTTGGTTAAATGTTACGCTGGTTGTTGCTGTACATCCGTTTGCATCT
>DLGO01000009.1:29412-30656 GCA_002482725.1 Bacteroidetes bacterium UBA7692
GTAGCACTTCCGTTCAATACAACACATGTTGGTGTGCTATTTACGGTGTTAGAAGCTTGTAATGCTGATGCCGGAGCGCTTATTGTTACTGAAGCTGTAGCTGTGCAGCCGTTTGCATCTGTAGCAGTTACTGTATAGGTTCCTGCTGCAAGTCCTGTTATAGTAGCTGTTTTCTGTGCACCCCAGTCAAATGTCACAGTTCCTGTTCCACCTGTAGTAGTTGCAGTTGCAGTACCATCATTAGCGTTAAAGCATTTTACATCAGTTCCTGTAGCCGATGCAGTAAGTGCTGCGGCAGGTTGTGTTATTGTTACAGAGCTTACTGCTGTACATCCGTTTGCATCGGTTACTGTTACAGCGTATGTTCCTGCACCTAGACCTGTATGTCCGGGGTTGCCAGGCAAGTTGTTATTCCAGCTATAAGTATAAGGAGTAGCACCACCGGTTACAGTTGTGCTAACTGTACCTGTTGTAGCGCCGAAGCACAAAATATTTGTTGAAGAAGCTGTAACATTAAGTACAGGATTTTCGTTTATAGTATAGGAAGCCGAAGCAGAACATCCGTTAGCATCCCTAACAGTAACACTGTATGTGCCTGCGGTCAAACCGGTAAGATCTTCATTTGAAGAACCACCTGTCCAAGATATAGTATATGGTGTGCTTCCACCTGCTATAGTAAGATCTATAGCACCGTTATTACCACCATTGCACAAAACATCAGTAGTTGAAGCACTAAGGGTAACTGGATCTGGCTCTGTAATATTTACAGAGATAGTAGCTGTACAACCATTTGCATCAGTTACCAATAAACTATAAGATCCTTTAGCTAAACCTGTTCTGTCCTCAGTTGTAGGACCATCTGTCCATACTGTAGTTATAGGATTCGTACCACCTAAAACAGTTACATCGATTGAACCGTTATTATTAGCAGCACATGTTACATCTGTGTGCGTTTCGGTAAGGGCAAGTACTGCTGGGTCTACCAATGTTGCCGATGTAGTAGAAGTACATCCGTTAGCATCTGTTACANNACAGTTACTGTATAAGTTCCTGCTCCAAGGCCGCTTCTGTCTTCTGTGGTAATTGAATTACCCCAATCGTAAGTATATCCAGGAGTTCCTCCTCTAACTGTCAGGTCTATTGCACCTGTTTTAGTTCCATTGCAAAGAATATTTGAAAGCGTAGTTGAAAGAACCAAAGCACTTGGCTCAGCTATGGTTACACTTAGTGAAGCAGTGCATCCG
>DLGO01000111.1 GCA_002482725.1 Bacteroidetes bacterium UBA7692
GCGTAAAAGATGATGGCCGTGGTATTCCTGTAGACTTGCACATCAAAGAAGGCCGTAGTGCCCTCGAGGTGGTTATGACCGTGTTGCACGCGGGTGGTAAATTCAATAAGGATAACTATAAGGTATCTGGTGGTTTGCACGGTGTGGGTGTTAGTTGTGTTAACGCACTTAGCACGCACCTTCAGGTAAACGTTCACCGCGATGGCAAAGAGTATGTGCAGGAGTTCAGCATCGGCAAGCCTTTGTATTCTGTAAAAGAAGTGGGCAAAAGCGATTACCGTGGTACTATCGTTAGGTTCAAGCCGGATGATAGCATTTTCCAGATCACTACCTACAACTACGAAACACTGTTGGGTCGTATCAGGGAGCTTGCATACCTTAATAAAGGAATAAGCCTAACACTTACCGACGAAAGGGAAAAAGACGAGCAGGGAAACCTGCGCAGCACAAACTTCTTCAGCCAGGGTGGCTTGGTGGAGTTTGTTAAGTTCCTGGACAGCTCACGCGAATCTATCATACCGGATCCTATCCACGTAGAAGGTTTCAGGGATGGTGTTTCTGTAGAGGTAGCCATGCAGTACAATGTGAGCTATACAGAAAATATTTTCAGCTACGTAAACAACATCAACACTATCGAGGGTGGTCAGCACGTTGCGGGTTTCCGCAGGTCGCTTACCCGTACTTTCAAGCAGTATGGCGATAAGAACAAGCTGTTCGATAAGCTTAAAGTAGAAATAACAGGCGATGACTTCCGCGAGGGATTAACTGCCATAGTATCGGTTAAAGTGCCTGAGCCTCAGTTCGAGGGGCAGACCAAAACCAAGCTGGGCAACAGCGAGGTGAGCGGTATAGTGGATACTGTGTTCAGCGAGGTGTTAGAGCACTTCCTGGAAGAGAATCCACGCCACGCCAAGGCAATCTTCGACAAAGTGGTATTGGCGGCTACAGCAAGGCACGCAGCGCGTAAAGCACGCGAAATGGTGCAAAGGAAAGGCGCGCTTAGCGGTGGTGGCCTTCCGGGCAAGCTGGCTGACTGTAGTAGTAAAGATCCTTTTGCGAGCGAGATTTTCCTTGTCGAAGGAGATAGTGCGGGTGGTACGGCCAAGCAAGGCCGCGACAGGAACTTTCAGGCCATCCTGCCTTTGAAAGGTAAGATCCTGAACGTAGAGAAAGCACTGGAGTACAAAATTTATGAGAACGATGAGATACGTAACATCTTCACCGCATTGGGTGTTAAGATTGGTACGGCAGAGGATAGCAAAGCCCTGGACACTTCCAAGCTACGCTACCACAAGGTAGTCATCATGTGCGATGCCGACGTCGATGGCTCTCACATCACTACCCTTATCCTTACCTTCCTGTTCAGGTACATGAAAGACCTGATAGACGGTGGTAAGATCTACATCGCTCAACCTCCATTGTACATGGTGAAAAAAGGCAAGGAATTTATCTATTGCTGGAACGATGCTCAGCGCGAGGTAGCTACCGAGCAACTGGCAAAAGGCGGTAACCGCGATTCTGTGAACATCCAGCGCTATAAAGGTCTTGGAGAGATGAACGCAGAGCAGCTTTGGGAAACTACCATGAACCCGGATACACGTACCTTGAAAAGAGTAACTATCGATAGCGCAGCAGAAGCTGACCACGTATTCAGTATGTTGATGGGCGACGAGGTTCCACCACGCCGTGAGTTTATCGAGGCAAACTCTAAGTACGCTAAGATCGACGTTTAATTACCATCAGTAATCAAATTATATTGCAAAGGCTGTTCCCCAAAGGAGCAGCCTTTGTTGTTTTAATCATTTAATTTGAGGTATGAAATTACTTTCCATTGCCACCTTAATCTGTATCATTGCAACCTCAACTGCATGTAACAGCAAGCATACCAAAATGGAAAACACCGACACCTCGCTCATACAAAAAGCACAATGGCTTTTGGGCAAATGGCAAAACATAACATCAAAGGGAACCATAGTAGAAGAATGGACAAAAGAGTCCGACTCTACCTATGTTGCTGAAGTGTATTTTCTAGCCGGCAACACTGAAAAGATCCCTACCGAAAATATCATCCTGAAACAGGATGGCAGCGAGCTTTTGTATATCCCTACGGTAAAAGATCAAAATGCAGGCAAGGCCGTAACTTTCCGTTTAACCTCCTCCAGTGATACCCAACTGGTTTTCGAAAATCCGCAGCACGACTTCCCGCAAAAGATTACCTACAATAAACTCGGAGCCGATTCTATCACTGCAGAAATTTCAGGTATCGTAAACGGTGAGCCACGCAGCGCAAAGTTCCCAATGTCGCGAGCGCTTTAATCTCACACCTCCAGCGTACTCCAAGCTTCAGCCTTCGCCTCAAACCATGGCTTCACTACTGCCCAGGTAGACTGGAATAGTTCCGATGTCCTATACTGCTCCAGGCTTGCTTCCCCATCCCAGGTGCTTACCGTAAAGAATATCCGCTCATCAGAAATATCCTGAATCAGCATTACGCCGCTGCATCCTTCAAACCCGCCTATCAGCTGCCTGCGCTCTTCAAAAGCATTTTTGAATAGCTCAATCTTATCAGCTTTGAAAGTCATTTTTACCAGGCGCTTTATCATATTATGCTGCTATCGTTTATTGCCGGTAAAAATATTTATTTTGGAAGAAGAAAAACGTTTTATTAATTCACTTGAAGTTGTTTAAGCTTATCTGATAAACAGTGTTTAAAAGCTAGTTTCGAGCGAAACAAGAAAGATTTTTGCAGCCATAGTGGAACTTCTCTGGTAAAAAAATCTGACGAAGTTGCAGCCGGAAATAGCATTAAACATTTTATTGGGATAAGTTTAATCAACTTCTTTATATTCATCTAATAAGCAAAATCGATTCATGTATTCATCCGGTTTATTCAAAGATAAAATTGCGCTCGTTACAGGTGGCGGCAGCGGCATAGGTTATTCAATTACAAAGCAATTGCTGGAGCTTGGCGCTTCTGTCATCATCACTTCCCGCAAAGAAGAAAAGCTCATCAAGGCACAACAGGAACTTTCCCAATTCGGCAATGTCCAATATTTCGTTTGTGATATCCGCCTGCCCGAAAATGTAGAAGCGCTGGTAAGCTCCATAAAAGAAAAATACAGCCGCCTCGATATTTTGGTAAACAATGCAGGTGGGCAGTTCCCATCCGCTGCCGAAAACATTTCGCCAAAGGGATTCTCAGCCGTAGTCAACAACAACCTCAACGGCACATGGAATGTAACCTACTACGTAGCCAACACATTCTTCATCCCGCAGAAATCCGGAAACATCGTCAACATCATAGCCAACGTTTTCCGTGGCTTCCCTGGTATGGTGCACACAGGTGCAGCACGCGCAGGGGTGGATAATCTTACAAAGACACTTGCCGTAGAATGGGCCAAGTACAACATTAATATCAATGCCATCGCTCCGGGCTTTATCCAATCCAGCGGTATGGACAACTACCCGCCCGAGTTCAAAGCTGGCATGGAAGATACCGTTCCGGCAAAGCGCCTGGGAACTACTGATGAGGTAGCATATCTTACCCTATTTCTCGCAGGGCCTATGGCAGCATACATCACAGGGGAAACGGTTTATATCGATGGCGGCCAACGCCTTTGGGGGGATTTATTTAAGCTTTAAGGTTTAGTTTATTGCTCATCTAAAAAAAAGCATTCACATGCAGGCATCGGATACAGAAAATATTGAGGAAGTTAATATTGGTATAGCTGATGCTGCTGCAAAGACGCATCTCGAATATTTCCTGCAACAGGAAAAAGAAAAAGCCCAGGCTGTCTTCATGCGCCAACCCTATGGCAGCGTATGGAAAGAGTTTAACTGGAAACAAGCTGGAGATGAAGCACGCAGGATCGCCACTTACCTCATCTCCTTAAATCTACCTGCGCGCAGCAATATTGCTATCCTTTCCAAAAACTGCTACCACTGGGTACTTACAGACCTCGCTATCATGATGGCAGGGCATGTATCTACTCCTTTCTTCCCGAATCTGGTACCCAACGAATTGAGTCAGCTGTTGGAGCGCAGCGAAGCAAGGGTGCTTTTCATAGGCAAGCTAGATACTCCTATCTGGGACAGATTAAAAGATGTGATACCCGCAGACATTGACGTTATCCGCTTCCCTTTCTACGAAGGCAATGGAAATGTAAAAACAGGAAAGCCATGGGAGGAAATACTTGCCGGCAATGCGCCATTGCAAAAAGTCCAACTGCCGAAATTAAATGATCTCTGGACAATCCTCTTTACCAGTGGCACCACAGGTGCACCCAAAGGCGTTATGCTTACCTACAAGGCACCTGCGGCACTGTTAAACATGGAAAAGAAGTATAACCAGATAGGCATCTTCAACCAAAAGGATTTTCAGTTTTTCTCCTACCTGCCGCTCAACCACATCGCCGAGCGCATGATTGTAGAAACAGCGGCTTTCTTTACAGGTGGCACTATCTCCTTCGCCGAGTCATTGGAAAAATTCCCTGTAAACCTGCAAAGTGTTCAGCCTACTATCTTCATGAGCGTGCCGCGCATCTACACCAAGTTCCAGATGGCTATTCTGGATAAAATAGGTAAAAAGCTAAACCTGTTGCTATCAATCCCGATCCTTTCGGGTTATCTGAAAAGCAAAATCAAAACAGGTCTTGGACTCAGCCGCTGCAAAGTCATCCTTACTGGCGCAGCGCCAACTCCACAGGCATTAAAAGATTGGTACCTAAAGCTGGGTATAGAACTGCGCGAAGTGTATGGTATGACAGAAAATAGTGGTGGCTGCACACTGATGCCCGCTGCCGAAACCCGCTCCGGCGTGGTTGGCCGCATCCTGCCCGAAGCTGAAGTGCGTGTAGATGAAACTACCGGCGAAGTCCTCATGCGCGCCCCATGGACCATGACGGGTTATTTCCGCGATGAGGAAAGAACCGCTGCCGTGCTCAAAGACGGTTGGCTGTACACAGGCGACAAAGGCGAAGTGCAGGATGGCTACCTGAAGCTCACAGGTCGTGTCAGCGATACATTCAAAACGTCTAAAGGTAAATTCATCTCCCCTGCCCCTATGGAGTGGTTCTTTGCAAAGAGCATTTTTGCAGAGCAGGTTTGCGTAGTCGGGCATGCTGCTCCACAACCTATTTTGCTCATTGTGCTGAGCGAAGTCGGCAAGCACGAAGACCAGGAAAAAGTGCTGGCAAACCTAACAGCTACCAAAAACGAGCTGAACGTCACGCTCCCATCTTATAGCCACATCAACAAGATTGTCATTGTAAAAGAAGATTGGAGCATAGACAATGGCATCCTCACCCCTACCCTCAAAATCAAGCGCAACGCCATCGACAATAAGTATGACAAATACTACGAGCAGTGGAGCCTTTCCCAAAGCGACATTATAAGCTTCTAGCCTGTTGCCTCTGTTTTACTACAGGCAAACCCACAGGTGTGTAACTTATAATTTAAGCGCCTGTATCCTGAATTAAATTTGAGATGCCAAAAAGCAACTCCCATGAGCGAAAATTCAGTATTGGTTTCTTATCAGAATGTAAATATTTATCACGACCGTGCCATCGCATTGGCCGACGTAAGTTTCGATATACAGGAGGGTGAATTCCTATACCTCATTGGTCGTACAGGCAGTGGAAAAAGCAGCCTTATCCGTACCTTCTATGCCGAAATTCCTGTAACCGAGGGTGAGGCGTCCATTTGTGGTTTCGACCTCAAAAACCTTTCCGGTAGCGATATACCTTTCCTTCGCCGCAAGTTGGGCATTATCTTTCAGGACTTTCAATTGCTGAATAACCAGACTGCTTTCGAGAACCTGGATTTCGTGCTTCGCGCCACAGGCTGGGAAAACAAGCAATCCCGTGAGGCGCGCATTGCCGAAGTATTGACAGAAGTTGGTCTGGCCGACAAAACCCTTCAGTATCCCCAGCGTATGAGCGGTGGCGAGCAGCAGCGCTTGGTTATAGCACGTGCCATGTTGAATAACCCTTCGTTGATTATAGCCGATGAGCCTACAGGCAACCTCGACCCCGACACTTCGGATGAAATCATGAAAATCCTTATCACCATTAACCGTGAACACAATACCGCTATCATCATGGCTACACATAACTACCAATTGATAGACCGTAACCCCGCCCGCATACTTAAAGTAGAAGATAAATCGGTACTTACAGAAAAAGGCATCGTTATCAACCGACCTGCCTCATAGATTTTATCTATGAGCTAATAGATACTTTCATACCGCTAATGGCATAACTTAACACCTTATGCTATTGCAAACTTTGTTTTACTGTGTAATTTCGTACTTCGTTTTGAAACAATAAAAAACAATATCAATATGGGCGTTCTAGTAGGCAAAAAAGCTCCTTCTTTCAAGGCTGCTGCCGTTATCAATGGAGAAGAGATAGTAGAGGATTTCTCTTTAGATCAGTATTTGGGTAAAAAGTACGTAGTACTTTTCTTCTACCCAAAAGATTTCACTTTCGTTTGTCCTACAGAGCTTCATGCTTTCCAGGCTAAGTTGGCTGAGTTCGAAAAGAACGATACAGCAGTTGTAGCTTGCAGCACAGACACCGAGCAGAGCCACTGGGGCTGGTTGCAGTTGTCTAAAGACAAAGGAGGTATCGCAGGCGTTACCTACCCTATCGTAGCAGATACCAGCAAAACTATCTCTGCAAACTTCGATGTATTGAATGGTTCTTACTTCTGGGACGACAATGACCAGATGCAGGCTACTGCAGAGCTTATAGCTTACCGTGGTTTGTTCCTTATCGACAAAGCTGGCCTTGTACGCCACCAGTTGGTAAACGACCTTCCATTGGGCCGTAGCATCGACGAGGCTTTGCGTATGGTAGAGGCTTTGAAATTCTTTGAAGAGAAAGGCGAAGTTTGCCCTGCAAACTGGAGCGAAGGCAAGTCTGGCCTTACTGCCACACACGACGGTATCGCAAGCTACCTGTCTGCTCACTAGTATTCAGCGATTAACTATTTTAATGAAACGCCGGTGAGATTATCTTACCGGCGTTTTTGTTTTACGATTACATTTATCTTTTCATTCTAACTCAGGTTCAGCACATGCCTATCAAGACAATAAAACACAGCTACAAAAAGGTTAAGTATGTTCTTTACCGCGAAACACTTATTGATATAAAGGAGCACATCCTTACGTTCCTGGGGGCATTTACAGGACTGGGGCTGCTGAGCTTCATCAATAGCAAGTATATGGTAGCCAGCGATAATCTCTTTGTCATTGGTTCTTTTGGGGCCAGTGCAGTCCTTATCTACGGCGTCATCAATAGTCCTTTGGCACAGCCGCGAAACCTGATTGGCGGGCATGTTCTATCAGCGCTTATTGGCGTTACTGTTTGTAAGCTTATCCCAAATGAAACGTGGCTTGCTTCTGCATTGGCGGTATCGCTGTCCATAGTAGTAATGCAAATTACAAAAACGCTTCACCCTCCCGGCGGCGCCACTGCATTAATAGCAGTTATCGGCGGCGAAAAAATTAAAGCCATGGGATATTGGTATGTATTGAGTCCCGTGTTGTCTGGTGTACTGATTATGCTAGTTGTAGCCCTTATATTCAACAATATGACTAAATACCGGAAGTATCCTGCGGGTTAGCTTCTTTTTTAGTCGCAAACACCCAGTATTTCTGTAGGGTATAGTTGAACCCCAGCGAAACAAAAAGGTCAATGATCAGCCTGCTTATCCTGTAGTCCAGCTTCGTATAATGCGTTACACAATAAGTTCCCAGCGATTTCAATGCTATGCTACCGGCCACCATTACTATAAACTTTGGTATCTGCTTTCTTTTCTTCTCGTCCCTTGCTCCAAAAGCCCAATACCTGTTCAGCGAAAAATTGATCACAGCACCTATCAATCCGCTAATTACTATAGAGTAGGCATAGAAAATCCCTACTACTTCAGTAAAAAAGATCATGATAAAGTAGTCAGCGATTCCACCTGTGAAAGCGGATAGCTGAGCCTTTATAAAGGTCTCCAGTTGTGCTTTATAGCCCGGCTCTTTTTGCATTTTCTTCTTTATCCCTTGCATTTGCAAGCTTCACCAGTTTGAAGAAATCTGTCGTATTGATAAAGGTAAGGATTACTATTGCTGTAATTCCAAAATACAACAGGAATCCGGGAATGAAATATTCAGCCAGGGTAGAAAGGGATAAAATAATCCTTAGTTCTGTCGGGCCTAATGGACCATCAGCGTCTATCAGGTACACATCGGTTATTTTATAGCGCATTATCGCAAGTATAAATGTTTGGCCGTATGAAGCCATGAACATAAACGACACTAACGGATATTCCCTTAAAAAGTACAGATAAGATATACTGATCATTACCGTAGTCAACCAATCCAGGTTCATATCCAGCAACCAGCCATACCATTTGCGTGGAGTATTTCTATAGTATGCCAGCCTGCCATCCAGCGAATCGCCAAACCACTGTATGGCCATGCCAACAGGGAAAACAAAAAGGGATAATTTATTGTAGCTCGCAAAAAATACGCTTAGTGCCGCTACTGTACTGCCAAAAAAACCAATTCCTGATAGCATATCAGAGGTTACCCATCTTGGCATTATCCTGCATAGGAACTCTATAGCGGCAAATTCAGGGGCTCTTAATATATTGGTGCGGTTACGGCCGCTGTTTATTCGTTTCGCTGCTTCGCTCGACATTGTAGGTGTTTTTGAAGTATTTACTGCCTGTTTGCTGGCGATAACTACTTATTTAATTTACTCCTGCAGGAAACGAGCAACCTGCAGGAGTAAATTAAATAAGT
>DLGO01000137.1 GCA_002482725.1 Bacteroidetes bacterium UBA7692
CTCTTGGGCTCGAACCAAGGACCCCAAGATTAACAGTCTTGTGCTCTAACCAGCTGAGCTAAGGAGGAATCTGATTTCTTTTTCAAAAAATCGGACTGCAAAAATAAAAGATGAATACAATTTTCCTAATCTTCGCAGCGAAAATTTTAGAAAAAAATTAATTTCTACTGCTTTCATCACATTTCACGTCTCAAAAATAAAACAATAATGAGTCTTCTTACCGTTGGTACCGTTGCGTTTGACGCCATCGAAACCCCCTTTGGCAAAACCGATAAAATAGTTGGCGGTGCCGCAACATATATTGCATGGAGTGCCTCTTACTTCAGCAAAAAAGTGAATATCGTGTCCGTTATAGGCGATGATTTCGATATGAACGAGCTGGCAGAGCTGCGCAAGCGCGGTGTAGATACTACGGGCATAGAGGTAAAAGAAGGCAAAAAGTCATTTTTCTGGAGTGGTAAGTACCACCTGGACATGAACACCCGCGATACCCTTATCACCGACCTGAACGTTTTGCTGGAGTTCAATCCCCAGATACCGGCAGCCTACCAGGGCAGCGATATACTGCTTTTGGGCAATATAGACCCGAACCTGCAGCTGAATGTACTGAACCAGCTGACCACCAAGCCCAAGCTGACCATACTCGACACCATGAACTTCTGGATGACCCCTTCTTATAAGGAGAAGCTATTGGAAGTGATCAGCAAAATAGATGTATTGACCATCAACGATGCCGAGGCGCGCGAGCTGTCCAACGAATACTCGCTGGTAAAGGCCGCGAAAAAGATACTTTCCATGGGGCCTGAGTACCTGGTGATAAAGAAAGGCGAGCACGGCGCATTGCTGTTCCACGAAAACAATGTGTTTTTTGCCCCTGCGCTGCCATTAGAGGAAGTTTTCGACCCAACCGGAGCAGGTGATACCTTTGCGGGCGGATTTGCCGGCTACCTGGACAAAACGCGCGACATCAGCTTCGAGAACATGAAGCGCGCCATTATCTACGGTTCTGCCATGGCCTCCTTCTGCGTAGAGAAGTTCGGCGCCGAAAGGCTGCGCGAGCTAACCCACAACGACATCGAAGACCGCGTAAAAGACTTCATCGACCTCGTACAGTTCGACATAGTGCTGCAAGACTAATTCCACAGCACCCATCATACCGAAAGGCTTTTGAAGACATATACACTGCTTCAAAAGCCTTTTTTGTTTTACTGCATATCAATTCCCACACCCAAAAACATAAAACATGCACGACCACCCTCCACTATATCGACACTGCTGACGTTGCTGTCATAGTATTGCAGATAAACATAACACTACTACCCTCTGCTATATCGACCTGGCGGACGTTGCTTCCTTGGTGGCTCGAACGATTGTGTGATTTTTCCGTTAATAAACTTTTTCTGTAGAGCCCAAAACACCTTTTGAATTATGCACTAACTGATATGGCGAGTTTAAAAAGTTTTAGGAAAAAGCACGTCAATCGTTCAGCCTTAGACAAGGAAGCCGTCCTTGATTTTTTCATTCTTTTTGATCAAGCAAAAGGTAAGGCAAGAAAAAACCACGTTGACAAAATCCTGCGTATGTTATGCTTGCCTACGTTGTTGATTGAACGCATAAAATATATAATCACTTGCATATAACACTAACAAGTGTTAGTTTTGCTAACAACTGTTAGTTTACATGGCAATCGCAACCAGAAAAGAACACATCCGCAGCACAGCACAAAAACTCTTCCGCACAAAAGGGTTTGCAGCTACCAGTATGCGCGAACTGGCCCGCGAGGTAGGCATAGAAGCCCCCAGCCTGTACAACCACTACACCAGCAAGCAACAACTGCTGCAGGATATCTGCTTCGATATAGCCGCCCAGTTCCAAACCACCTTCGACGCCTCCGTAGCTACAGAGCAAAGCAACAGCCAAAAACTGCGCCGCGCCATGCTCGGCCATGTGCAGGTAATAGCCAGCAACATCGAAGCCTCCAGCGTATTCTTCGATGAATGGGTATTTTTGGAGGCTGGCGAACTGGCAAGGTTCAAAAAGCTGCGCGCCGCCTACCAGCAGGCATTCCGCAACCTGGTGGCCGACGGCATTGCATCGGGTGAGTTCAACGCGGTAAATGTGAAGCTTACAGTATT
Source organism: Bacteroidetes bacterium UBA7692 (assembly GCA_002482725.1). GTDB lineage: Bacteria > Bacteroidota > Bacteroidia > Chitinophagales > LD1 > UBA7692. The sequence goes on from DLGO01000137.1 coordinate 2,136, forward strand.
CATGATATTCTCGGCACTCAATGCCACTTATGATTTATACAAGTCGGGCGAACGCCTGAACGAAGAAGAGATAGCCGAAGGCATCTCTGCCATATTATTCAACGGATTAGAAAGAACTAAATAGATATACCATGTACGGAAATGCTTACATAAGTCCCGAAGATGCCAAGCGCATGAACGAGTCAACCGATGATGCAGAGAACCTGGAAATATTTGAGGCGCGTATCACACGCGGCGAAAAGATAGAGCCGGGCGACTGGATGCCTGCCGAGTACCGCAAGCAGCTTATTCGCATGATAGAGCAGCACGCGCACAGCGAAATCGTGGGCGCATTGCCCGAGGGCACATGGATAACACGTGCGCCAAACTTCCGCCGCAAGCTGGCCTTGATAGCCAAAGTGCAGGATGAGATAGGCCACGGACAGCTACTATACAGCGCAGCCGAAACCCTGGGCAAAACACGCGAGCAGATGCTTGCCGACCTTATAAGCGGCAAATCTAAATACAGCAATGTATTCAACTATCCGGCACTTACCTGGGCAGATGTGGCAGTTATAGGATTTCTGGTAGATGGCGCGGCCATCGTAAACCAGGTAATCAACCAAAAGGGTTCCTACGGGCCCTATTGCCGCGCATTGGAGCGCATCTGCTACGAAGAAAGCTTCCACCTGAAACAAGGCCACGATAACTTCGTGTACCTGGCCACAGGCTCGCCTAAGCAGCGCGCTATGTTGCAGGAAGCCGTAAACAGATGGTACAGGCCATTGCTGCATTTCTTCGGCCCCAGCGACCGCGATTCGCAGCACAGCGAAAAGCTGATGAAGTGGAAAATAAAGCTGGCATCCAACGATGATATGCGCAACCAGTTCCTGGACCAGTACATACCTAAAATATGGGAGTTGGGATTAACACTGCCTGACCCTGAGCTGAAACGCAACGACAATGGCATCTGGGAGTTTGGCGATCCGGATTGGGCAGAGTTCAAGCGCGTGATAAGCGGCGATGGCCCATGCAATGCAGAGCGCCTGGAAGTGCGCCGCTATGCCGAGGAGGCAGGCCGCTGGGTGCGCACAGCATTGATGAACAAAGATGAGCGCTACGTAGTGCCTTTGGCATAACCAAAAAATAAAGCAACAGAAAATGGCAGAACTGAATTCACTGGATCCGAGGGTATTGCGCCTGGACCTAAAAAAAATAGAAGATGGCGATGTAGCCACGAACACACACCTGATTACCTACGAGGTATTCCACCAGGAAAAGCGTGGTAAGCAAGCCGTGCATGCAGGAGTGGTGCATGCCTCCACACCCGATATGGCATTGGTTATGGCCAAGGAAACTTTTGGCCGCAGGGGCAAAACAGCAGCTATATGGGTGGTAAAAACAAGCGAGATATATACCCTGGCTTCGGAAGATGAAGACATGTTCGAAACCACTCCCGAAAAGCTGCACCGCGAGCCGGGCTTCTACAAAGTGCGCGACCGCATAGAGGCTTACCAGAAAAGAACCGCAGTACCACAACAGTAAATACCGAAACAGAAAAAGATATGGAAGCGACCAAAGAGTTATTATATAAAATGGCAGACGATGCCCTTATCATAGGCCACCGCAATTCCGAGTGGACGGGCATCGGCCCCATGCTGGAAGAGGACCTTGCATTTTCTTCTATGGCCCAGGACAAAATAGGCCACGCCTTTGCCCTGTACAACATACTGCATACCGCTTTTGGTGAAGCAGACCCGGATACACTGGCGTTCAAGCGCAGCGAAAAGGACTTCCGTAGCGCGCAGTTCCTGGAGCTGCCGATAGGGGAGTACGACTTTAGTTTAATAAGGCATTTCCTGTTCGACCACGCAGAGCACCTGCGCTACGATTCGCTTGCACAATCTACCTTTCAGCCTTTGGCACAGCTGGCCAAAAAAGTAAAGGGCGAAATAAAATATCACGTGATGCATGCCGACACCTTCCTGAAACAATTAGGCAAGGGAAGTGAAGAAAGCCACGCACGCCTGCAGTCTGCCATCAACTATTCATGGCCTTATGCACTGGGTGTTTTCGAGCCGGGTGCGCACGAAGCCGAGCTGATAAGCACCGGCACATTTATAGGCGAAGAAGCTTTGAAAGACCTTTGGCTAGCCCGTGTTACACCTATCATAGAAGCAGCAGGCTTTAGCGTGCCTGCCACTACACAGGAGCAGGTTGTATATGGCGGCAGAAAAGGCTTCCATAGCGAGCACCTTGCTTCCCTGCTGGCAGAAATGACCGAGGTGACCAACATCGACATAGATGCCGAGTGGTAAGCTGATTTTCATTACCGGTTAATTCATTAAGTTTGACCTGTCCGCGCCACTGGCTGCGGAGCATACTACATGAACAAATTACTTTCCAATATACTTAAGTTCTCCCTTTCCCTCGGGTTGGGGATACTCTTGGTGTGGCTTGCTATCCGCAACCTTACCGGCGATGATATCAATAAAATGAAGGATGCCTTTACCCGTGCCAATTATTGGTGGTTGTTAGCAGGGGCTGCATTCGGTATGCTCAGCAACTTTATCCGCGCGCTCCGCTGGAAGCAATTGCTGGAGCCGCTGGGCTACAAACCCGGTACAGCCAATACTTTCTACGCAGTGTTGATCATGTATTTCGGCAATCTGGCATTTCCCCGCTTGGGCGAGGTGTCGCGCTGCGCCATACTCAACCGCTACGAGGGCATTCCTATCGACAAATCAATAGGCACCATGATTACTGAACGCCTGGTCGACCTTGTTACCATTTTGCTTATTGGTGGCTTGCTTTTCATTTTCGAGTTCGATGTGCTGGAGGCATACTTCAATAAAACGTTCCTTGGTGGCAATGGCACTCAGGGCGGCTCATTAAAGTATATCATATTGGGCGTTGGCGCAGCGGCGGCATTATTCGGATACCTGTTCCTGATACAATTTAAAACACATCCATTGGTAGCTAAGGCATTGGGTATTATTAATGGTTTTATGGAAGGCCTTAAAAGCATATTCAAGCTGAAAAATCCATTACTGTTCATATTTTATAGCTTCCTGGTGTGGTTGTGCTATGCACTTATGGTGGTTATCGCATTCAATGCGCTGCCCGAAACTTCCGGCATGACCTTTATGGTGGGCTTAGCACTGGTATTTTTCGGTGGGTTTGCCTATGTAGCCACACAGGGTGGCATAGGGGCCTATCCATTGGTAGTGCGGGAGGTGCTGTTTCTGTATGGCGTATCGGCTGCCATAGGCTATGCCTTCGGCTGGATAGTGTGGACAGTGCAAACCATCATGGTATTGCTGGCAGGTGTTATAGCACTGGTGTTTTTGGCTACTTCCAACAAAACAGAAACTAAGCGGAAAGCATGAGTACACCGGCAAAATTGATGGAGCTCAGCACCCTGCAAGCGCAACTGAAAGAGTGGCGAGCCGCAGGGCAAAAGGTAGTATTCACCAATGGTTGTTTCGATATATTGCATGTAGGCCATGTTACCCTGCTGGCACACGCAAAAGCATTGGGCGATAAGCTTATACTCGGCCTCAATAGCGATGAATCTGTGAAGCGGTTAAAAGGCGAGCAACGCCCAATCAATAAAGAATCCGACAGGGCAATCATTCTTGCTGCCCTGGAATGTATAGATGCAGTGGTAATCTTCCACGAAGACACGCCAAACGAGCTGATACAGGCATTAACCCCAGATGTATTGGTAAAGGGCGGTGATTACACCAAGGAGCAGATAGTGGGTGCAGATTATGTAGAGCAGCACGGCGGCGAGGTGGTTATTGTTCCCTTTGTAAAAGGATACAGCACTACAGAAACCCTGGCTAAGATTCATTCCTTGTAAATCGCCTCAGCGCGGCAGATACATCCGGCACATTTAGCAAAAATAAAAAGGCCATCAGCGCAGGCACCCTATACCGCACCAGCGACCCCATAACAGGCGTGGTGATGCCGATAATAATAAACAGCAGCACAGAGAAATAGAAACAGGCCCACCACAGGTTTGTCCTTGGTACAGGTTTGTAAATAGTGTAAATAATCAATGCTACAATCAGCAGATTTTCCAATGCCGCAGGCACCAGCAGCAGCGATGAAATATCCAATGGTGTTGGCCTCAGCAGGCAGTTGAAAAGCCCCACCGGAGCGGCAATCAAAAAGCTTAAAATACTATCTGCCTTTAGTATGGGTATATACACTATGCTGCCGGCCTTCATGTAATGCGCCAGGTTTATGCTGTGAAACTGCTTATCTGCCAACGACTCCAGTAACCGGCCATGCAATACCAGTACATCAGCTGCAATGCCCGCGGTAATAAGCCCTGCTATGCTCGCAATCCATATTAATGGAACCCGCTTTTGCTCGTTATTTTTACTCACTGCTATGTATATCAGCAGGCACGGTATCAGGCAGGCAGACACATATACCTTTAGCAGCACCAGCATCATTAAAAGAAATACTATTGGCAGTAATAGCCACCATTTCCGTGAAACGGCGAACTGATAGGCTAAAAGCAGAAAGAGGCCAAAGAAAAACACCAGCATGGTCTCTTTCATCATACCGGCCGTCCATAGCATAATGGATGGGAAAAACAGTATCAGCAACGCAAATCCCTGAAGGTTTTTACCACTCAACCGCTCAAATGTTTTGATAAAAGCAATCAGCCCTACAAAGCCGATAAACGCTGCAACTATGGTATGAAAAAAAATATTGCCCCCCGATACAAATGCCAGCACTGCGTTTATTTTTATCAGTATACGGTTATCGTTGTATATGCCTGTTTTAATCTTTGCATCCCAATTGTTGATGGCGGTTAGTGACTGTTTTGTTTCCGGCTCTTCCAGATTTTGCTCCAGAAATATATCGAAGAAAATCTTTGGCGACTGATGGTAAATAGCATTGAGTGTCACTCCGTCATCATGGTATTTGTATATATCAGAGTTCAACCGCTCGGTATAGTAGTGCGTGTACAGCAGCGTTAGCACCACACCTGCCAGCAATTTGAGCACTAATGCCAACGCCACAATGTTTTTGTGTAGTCCACCTACGCCAAACCAATCGCGCTTGTACACAAACGCTGTTAAAATCACCGCCAATAATGCCGTTATCAGGTAACTCACGCTGCAATATAACCATGCTGCTATTTTGCTGTGCATATTTTTCACTAATCTTGAGCCGCACAGGCATTAGCAATCAATGAAGAAATCACACCTTTCTATATTAATAGTAATACTTATTGTAGTGTTGGATCAATGGTCTAAGCTATGGATAAAGACCCACATGCTTTTAGGCGAAAGGTATCAGGTAGAATCTTGGTTTTATATTAATTTTCAGGAAAATGAAGGAATGGCATTTAGCATGTCGCTACCGGGTGCCTATGGCAAAATACTCCTGAGCCTGTTCCGTGTGGTGGCGGTTGCCCTGCTTATTTATTACATCCGTTTGAGCATAAAAGAAAAAGGGCACTGGGGTTTCATAGCAGCACTAAGCATGATACTGGCCGGCGCCATAGGCAATATTATTGACGGTGCATTTTACGGGCTGATTTTCAGCGACAGCACCTACCATGTGGCGCACCTGGTTTCCCCGGGTCATGGTTATACAGGGTTCATGCTGGGGCATGTGGTTGACATGTTGTACTTCCCTTTGTGGGAGGGTATACTACCTTCCTGGATACCCGTATATGGTGGTCAGTTCTTTATGTTCTTTGGTGCTGTGTTCAATGTGGCCGATGCGGCTATCACTGGTGGTGTTATCGTTATTGCTATATTTTCATGGTTGTTCTTCAGGGAAAAATCTCCGGAGCCGCAGGCTGGTGTTCAATCAGAACCCGACCACCTCAGCGGGCGCAATTTGCCCTAATATATAACGCCTATATTTGGGCCATACATGAAGAAAACACACCTCGCTATATTTATTGTCTTACTGGTATTGCTGCTCGATCAGGGGTCTAAAATATGGGTTAAAACACACATGCTGCTAGGTCAGGAGCACATCATCGCTTCATGGTTTCGTATCCACTTTACCGAAAATCCGGGCATGGCTTTTGGCATGGTGCTACCAGGCATATACGGCAAGCTGATGCTCAGCACCTTCAGGGTGTTTGCAGTAGGCTTGCTCATTTACTATATCTACAGAAGCATACGGGAAAAACTGCATTGGGGCTTTATAGCTGCGCTTAGCATGATACTGGCTGGTGCCATAGGAAATATCCTGGATGGCGCATTTTATGGTTTAGTATTTACCGATAGCTTTTATCACATCGCAGAGTTTACTTCTACAAATGGTTATACAGGTTTTATGAAAGGGCATGTGGTAGATATGTTTTGGTTTCCTATATGGGAGGGGTTCCTCCCAACATGGATACCTTTATTTGGTGGCAAATACTTTATGTTCTTTGAGCCTGTTTTCAATGTAGCAGATGCAGCTATAACAGGAGGTGTCCTGGTTATCCTTTCTTTTTCATGGCTGTTTTTCAAAGATCAACCCTTAGCCCAACCCGTACCTCCGGCAGAAATTACCGATAGCAATGAGCCAAAGAGTTAGGCCTGCTTATTCAGGTCATCTCGGGTGAACTCTACGATCATCAATATCTTAAAGGCAAACCACAGGTTCTCTTGCTCTATTTCCTGTTTTGCCAGCAGGTGCATTTCCCTTTCAAAGTCGGCAAAATCAGCTCCGTATTTGCTGATAATGGTTTGTATCTCTGGCACAGGCCCCATATCGAACAGGTCTTTCTCGCTCGGTGCAGAGCCATTTGAGGCTATTTGCGCTATATCGTTTCCGCTCAGGTATTTAGAAGTGCGTATACCTTCAGGTAGTGCATCAAATCCTATCCCCAGTTCATTCGCCATTTTAAATGATGGCAGGGTCACCATATTTTCCGGCAATACCCTAGTCCAATACTGCTTGCCCATGCGGCCGATATAGTCCATTTTATATGGGTCTATGCCACCTTCTTTATTCATCACCTCATCGTGTATATGTATCATCTTCACTTCACAGATTATCAGGTTGCCTGCCCCGCCCGATTGGCCAAGTTCTATCACCTCATTCACCACACACTCCAGCTGCACAAAGCATTCAGCAACTCTCGGTGGCTTTACCGTTATAGAAGCTATTGGGGTTAAACCGGATTTTTCAAACTCATTTGTCCCCTTTGGGTACATACCTGCTGCCAGATTCATTTGCTGCGCTATGGAAAAGTGGGCAATGTTTACCACGCATTCGGGTGTATGCACCACGTTGTCATGCGTATGTTTTGTTTCTCCTGTGCGGCCCGATCGTGCAGGGGAAAATATTAAAACAGGTGGATTGGAGCTGAATACATTGAAGAAGCTGAATGGTGCCAGATTGAAATTCCCCTCATCATCTACAGTAGATACAAAGGCAATGGGGCGGGGAGCTACAGCGCTCAGCAACAGGTCGTGAACGCGCGCAGGGGCTACTTCTGCAGGATTTATAGATTGCATATTATGGGTAAGTCTTCTTTTATGAATTGAAAAAATGATAGCACATCAATGAGCCGGAGATAAGGATTACTGCCACTATCTGCGCATTACGGAATTTCAGCTTTGGTTTGAAGATAAGTATCATGCACCATACAAAGCACAGCACAAAAAACAACCAGTTAAGCATATAGAAGGTGGTGGTCTTATCCGGCGCCATGTCGTGTTCGGTACTGGCGCCCAGGTAGGCCACCTCAAACATGGTTCGCCCGATAGCACCAAATACTACCAATGCGTATATCTTTATAAGCCAATCCATTTGTGTATATTTTAGTGTGTGCCTACAGTATACCTAAGGCAATTTTTGCGGTGCAAATAAACAGCAACCATATCCAATTTTTGTATCCTTTATCAATTACTGGCATGGATTTAGTTACTTTCGAAGTAAAACAGATAACAATGAAAACGATATTCAAATTCATAATAGCCATCACTTTGGGCATTTTCTCTTTTGCGGCCAACGCACAGGAGTTAGACAAAATTTCTGATGCGCTTAGTACAGGCAATGCTACCGAGGTGGCATTGTTCTTCGATAAAAATGTAGAGTTGACCACTACCAAAGAGGGTGCTTCATATAGCAAGGCGCAGGCAGAAGTTATATTGCGCAAATTCTTTGAAGAGAATGTGCCTACAGGTTTCAAGCCGGAGCACCAGGGTACTTCACCGGAGGGTTCACGCTACATTATAGGCACTTTCACTACTACTACCAGCAAATTCCGTGTTTATGTATATGCTAAACCATTGGACAATAAAGTATTCCGTGTTCAGGAACTTAGGTTTGAAAAGCAAAAGGATTAATTGCTAATTTGCGCTCAGTTTAACATTATAATAACCAAAAGGTTGATAGTTAGTTTATGAGAAAAGCATTTAGCGTAGCCCTGTTCCTTACCATTATTGCCGGCATTGTATCCTTGCCCGGTTGTTCAAAATTAAATCTTTTTTCTATAGAGGATGATAAAGCCCTTGGCTTGCAGACTGTACAGGAAATAGCCGCGAATCCGTCTGAGTTTCCTGTACTGCCGGAAACGGGTAATGAGGCTGCTTATAAGTATATAAGAGATATAAGGGATGTCATATTGAACAGCGGGCAGATAGAGCATAAGAGTGACTTTGAGTGGAAGGTGTTTATCATCAACAGGCCCGATATACAAAACGCATTCTGCACACCAGGCGGCTATATTTATGTATATACAGGATTGATAAAATATTTGGATAATGCTTCGTCACTGGCAGGGGTAATGGGTCACGAAATGGCCCATGCAGACCGCAGGCACTCTACCAAGCAAATGACGGAGACTTATGGCATTACTACATTATTGAGCTTCATAGGCGGTAATGCAAAACAGGTGGCCGATATTTCTGCGCAGCTTATTACATTGAAGTTCTCCCGCAATGATGAGAAAGAAGCAGATACCTATTCTGTTAAATACCTTTGCCCTACGCAATACGATGCAGCCGGCGCTGCAAATTTCTTTAAAAAGATAGATGCAGCAGGTGGGCAGGATGTTCCAGAATTTTTGAGCACCCACCCCAATCCGGATAACCGTGTTACCAATATTGAAGCTCAAAAAGCCACTGCAGCATGCAATGATGGCGATAATTATAATAGCAATTTTGAAGTAGCGGGCTATCAGACATTTAAGAATAGTTTGCCTTAGTTAAGCTTATCCAAAAAGCGAAAGCCGCACAATATTGTGCGGCTTTCGCTTTTTGGAAATATTTTCAAAGCAATTCTCCTTCGATGAAAGTGGAAACATCCCCAATCAATTGAAAGATTCATTTTGAATGTTATTTTCACCCTCCCATGACAGCGAGCAAAGAGGTATTTATAAAGGCTTTTTCACTGATGGCTACCGCAAAGGCGATGGCTGAATTGTTTGAAGCAAGGAAAGATATATGTGCAAAGTACGTGCATGCCACATCGCGCGGCCACGAGGCTATTCAATTGGCTACCGCCCTGCAGCTAAAGCCGCAGGACTTTGTGTATCCATACTACCGCGATGACTCTATCATGTTGGGTATCGGCTTTACGCCATTCGACCTGATGCTGCAGTTGTTTGCCAAGCAGACGGATTACTTTTCAGGAGGCCGGACATACTATTGCCACCCTTCTTCTAAGCTGGAGGACAGGCCAAAGATACCCCACCAAAGCTCTGCCACCGGCATGCAAGCCATACCTGCCACGGGTACGGCACAGGGGCTGCAATATAAAGAAGCCATGAACCTGGTAAGCTTTGCCGATGGTGAAGCACCGGTTTGTATCTGTTCGCTGGGCGACGCGTCTGTTACCGAAGGCGAAGTAAGTGAGGCTTTCCAAATGGCGGTGCTGCACGAGTACCCTATTATATTCCTGGTGCAGGACAATGAGTGGGACATATCTGCCCACAGCAGCGAAGTACGCGCTATGAATGCCGCTGAGTATGCTGCAGGTTTTAAAGGCTTGCGCGTAGTAAGTATAGATGGTACAGATTTCAATACCTGCTACGAAACACTGAGGCAGGTGGTAGAAACGGTGCGCCACGACAGGAAACCATACATGGTTCACGCCAAAGTGCCGTTGCTGAATCACCATACATCGGGTGTGCGCAAAGAGTGGTACCGACCAAAGGATAACCTGGAAAGCGATGCCGCGCGCGACCCATTTCCGGCATTTGTGAGCTACCTGACAAGCACAGGAATAGCCACCAGGGAAGAATTGCAACAGATAGAGGATGATGCTATGGCTTTGGTAGAGGCAGATTTTATGCGTGCACAGGCCGAGCCAAACCCGACAGCCGAGGACCTGACCACACATATTTTTGCCCCAACACCTGTTACAGAGGAGCAGGGCGAAAGGTCACCGGCAGGTGGCGAAACGGTGGTGATGGTAGATGCTGCGCTGCATGCAGTAGATGAGATATTGCGCACCCACCCCGAGTCATTATTATATGGCCAGGATGTAGGTGGTGAGCTGGGTGGTGTGTTCCGCGAGGCGGCATTGCTGGCCAAAAAATATGGCGATACGCGGGTGTTCAATACACCAATTCAGGAGGCATATATAATAGGCTCCACCGTGGGCATGAGCGCTACGGGCTGCAAGCCAATAGTGGAGGTACAGTTTGCCGATTATATTTTCCCCGGCATCAACCAGTTGTTTACCGAGGTTAGCCGTTCCTGCTACCTGAGCAACGGCAAGTGGCCGGTAGCCAGTGTGGTGCGCGTACCTATCGGTGCCTATGGAAGTGGCGGGCCCTACCACAGCAGCAGTGTAGAGAGTGTGGTGCTGCAGTTGAAAGGTGTAAAGGTGGCCTACCCGAGTAATGCTGCGGATATGAAAGGGCTGATGAAGTCTGCCTACTACGACCCAAATCCGGTAGTGATTTTTGAGCATAAGGGTTTGTACTGGAGCAAGGTAAAAGGTACAGAGTTGGCAAAAACCGTGGAGCCTGACGAAAACTATGTTATACCCTTTGGCAAGGCGCGCGTGGCCCTGCAGGCATCCGCAGAGAAGCTTGCTTCCGGTGAAACAGTAGGTGTTATCACCTATGGCATGGGTGTGCACTGGGCTATCAATGCGGCCAAGAGTTTTGAGGGTAATATAGAAGTGCTGGACCTACGCACCCTGAACCCGCTGGATAATGAGGCCATTGAAGCACAGGTGAAAAAGCATGGCAAAATACTGGTGCTTACCGAAGAAACCATCACCCACTCCTTTGCCGAAGCACTGGCCGGCAGGATAAGCTCGCAATACTTTGAGCATCTGGATGCCCCTGTACGCATACTTGGCTCAGTAAATACACCGGCCATACCGCTGAATGAACTACTGGAAAAAGCCATGCTTCCAAATGTGGCAAGGGTGGCTGAAATACTTGAGGGTTTGCTGAGTTATTAGCGGGATAAAAAAGATGAATTTTACATGCTTTTTCTTAAAGGATAGTATTCTCCTATGAAGATGATTAGTTTAATTAAAGGTGACCAACATGAAAGACGTTATAAAACCTTAACCTAAATCGACGTTTATATACTTTTATTAGTTGCTAATTCAATGATATTCTTTAGAAACTATTTTCAAATAATTTTCCTGCAAGAACTAACATTTACTCCATTGTCAAGATTTGATTACAACTATTTAATTTTAATTTTTAAGATATACAAGAATGAAAAGCTTTGAAAAAAATCTCTATAGTAAACTCGAAATAGGAAATGTCTGTTAAAGCAAAAGAAGGTATTACTAAATGTCTCATCAAAATAGAAAATGACTCCTTTGACGAGGATGTAATTAGGATGCTTTTAATTCTCTCAAGAGAGTATATAAAATGCGATGGGCTGATTAAAGAGTTAGCTCATTTCATTGCTCACAACGAAAGATCTCAAGGGATTTTTCATAAAAAAGTTAACAATAGATATGCAAAATTCAATTTGATAAAAGAGCATGTTGCTAAAGCGGATATTAATGAATGGAGTAAGCGGATAAAAACCGAGGATGAATTAAGCGATTTTATGCTTGGTGGGGTTAGTGTAGATAAAATTGAAAGCAAATTGTTTAATGTATTATACGTGGATGGCTTAGAAGATTTTCCAGAAGATCATTTGCTAAAATATACTGGATGCACTAAGGCCGAGGTTAGAACTTTTTTCGTAAAATTCTATACGAAAATTGAAGGGTTTTACTACCTAAATACCCTAAAGTCACAAAAGAATATAAATCTTTTTCGAAATCTACCTCTTTCAAAATTCGATCCTTCAAGGGAACCAGAATTTGAAGAGCTACTTACGCAGGCGGAAGAAGCCGTAAAAAAAATTAGGTCAAGAATTGATGGAATTCAAAAAGTAATTAGGGGTGCTATTTTTTTTAATTCGGTTTTTGATAAACCCTTTTTTGAGACTGAAATCATTACTGCTTTTACTCAGGTAATTCAGAGATTTGGTATTGACACGAAATATATAAATCAGATCAAACAGAAAAGTAATGATATATTACTTTGTATTATGACGCTTCTTCATGATAGTAAGTTTGTTTTCTTTGACAAGAATGAGGGGCGCATATTTTTATGTTTCTATTTTGACTATAATTTGGAGGAAGCGCAGAAGGAGAATTATAACCCTAGTGAATATTTATATAATAATGGAGTAATCGCATTATATATTTCAGGAAAAGGATGTCCCACAATTCCTCTATTTGTATCTGACCTTCCAATCAAAAATTATCTTACTTATGAAGCTTATATCCGTAATCCATTATCATCTGATATTTCAGAAACCATTTGGACAACAGCGAGCAGGGTTGAGAACATTTTACAGTTAACAAAAGGATTTGAACAATAACTTGTCATGCCATATGCGATAAATTCTACATTTCCAATCAACACTGTATTCTGAATAGGGTATGAGTGCAAAGTATTTCTAAAGCATTTAAGAAAAGAGAAATTACCCCTTTTATAGTACACACTTTAATACATCTGTTTTGTTAAATGGGATAAATACGCAGTTAATAAGGGCATTATCCTATGTTGATAAAACTCAAAATACCTTATCTTTGCCCCGCTTTTCAAAACAAAAAACGAATTAAGTATCATGGTATTTGACTTAGATATGATCAAGAAGGTGTACGCAGCTATGCCTTCGAACATCGAAGCAGCCCGCAAACAGTTGGGGCGTCCGCTTACGCTATCAGAAAAGATATTGTACAATCACCTGCACAGCGCACAAAGCAATGCAGGTTTCGAGCGTGGCAAGAGCTATGTGGATTTTGCCCCGGACCGTGTTGCCATGCAGGATGCTACAGCACAAATGGCGCTTTTGCAATTTATGCAGGCTGGCCGTCCGCAGGTAGCGGTTCCTTCTACTGTACACTGCGACCACCTTATCGTAGCTAAAACAGGCGCTGTTGCGGATTTGGAATCAGCTAAGTCAACGAATAAAGAAGTGTACGATTTCCTTGCTTCTGTATCTAATAAATACGGCATCGGTTTCTGGAAGCCCGGTGCAGGTATCATCCACCAGGTTGTTCTGGAAAACTACGCATTCCCCGGCGGTATGATGATTGGTACCGATTCGCACACCGTAAATGCCGGTGGTTTGGGTATGATTGCCATTGGCGTAGGTGGTGCCGATGCCTGCGATGTAATGGCCGGTTTACCCTGGGAACTGAAATGGCCTAAACTGATTGGTGTTAAACTAACGGGTAAACTGAGTGGATGGACAGCTCCTAAAGATGTAATTCTGAAAGTGGCTGGTATCCTCACAGTAAAAGGTGGAACAGGTGCCATTGTTGAATATTTTGGTGAAGGTGCAAGTGCCATGAGTTGTACCGGTAAAGGAACCATTTGTAATATGGGTGCCGAAATTGGTGCCACTACTTCTACATTTGGTTACGATGAAAGCATGAGTCGTTACCTTAAGGCTACAGGCCGTGAAGAAGTGGCTGCTATGGCAGATGGCGTGAAAGAATACCTGAATGCGGATCCTGAAGTATATGCAGCTCCTGATAAATACTTCGACCAGATCATAGAAATTAACCTGAGCGAACTGGAGCCACACCTGAACGGCCCATTCACCCCAGACCTGGCAACACCTATTTCTAAAATGAAAGAAATGGCCGCCGCCAATGGATGGCCCACCAAAGTAGAAGTAGGTTTAATTGGAAGCTGTACCAACAGTTCTTATGAAGACATCAGCCGCGCCGTAAGTTTAGCACGCCAGGTTAAAGAAAAAGGACTGAAAACAAAAGCACAATACACCATCACACCAGGTAGCGAACAGGTTCGTTATACCATAGAGCGTGATGGCTTCCTCGATATTTTCGGAGAAATTGGTGCCACTGTATTTGCCAATGCCTGCGGACCCTGTATTGGTATGTGGGATCGTGTAGGTGCTGAAAAAGCAGAACGCAATACCATCGTTCACTCCTTCAACAGAAACTTTGCCAAACGTGCTGATGGAAACCCCAACACACTGGCATTTGTGGCATCACCAGAACTGGTAACAGCACTGGCCATTGCCGGCGATCTTACATTCAACCCCATCACCGATACACTGACCAATGAAAAAGGCGAACAGGTAAAACTGGATGAACCTACCGGACAGGAACTGCCACAACGTGGTTTCGCTGTTGGAGCCTGGTAGCCCGCATCTTCAACAGCGAAACCACGTTGTGGCA
>DLGO01000136.1 GCA_002482725.1 Bacteroidetes bacterium UBA7692
GACTCTATCTCCGGTGAAACATGCAATCCCAGGATTACATCAGGCCTTGGGTTTTCCAGTACCCCTTCTTTTATCATGGCCTCGGCGCCACTCGGTATTTTCTCTTCGCTCGGCTGGAATATAAACTTGTAAGTACCCGTCAGTGAGTTCTTCATTTCGCTCAATATCATGGCCACGCCCAGCAGGCTGCTCGTATGCACATCATGCCCGCAGGCATGCATCACACCTTTTATAGTGCTCTTATAATCTTTATCGCTTTGTTCGGTTATTGGCAGCGCATCCATATCTGCGCGCAGGGCTACACAGCGGCTATTCGGGTCTTTACATTTCAGTATGCCTACCACGCCTGTTTTGGCTATGTTCTTTGTTACTTTCATGCCAAGCTGCTTCAGCATATCAGCTACTAATCCGGCGGTTCGAAATTCCTTGTAGGACAGTTCCGGATAGGCATGCAAAAGCCTGCGGGTGGCAAGCACTTGCATGAAGTATTTCTCAGAAAGTTGATGTATCTGCTCTTTCATTGTGTTGACACAAAGAAAGGTAAAAGTAGTTCTAAGGCGAAGGGTTTTTTATTTATTCGAATCTTTCAGGTACTTATCCAAAGCTAAAACTATGCTCGGCTGTTCATCCAATGGAGCCATGATGTGTAGTTTCAGGCCTTCATCGAATATGGCATCCGCCGTAGTTTTTCCATAAGCGCCAATCCTTAGGTTTCCTTGTTCAAATTTCGGGAAGTTCTGCTTCAAAGAAATAATGCCCGATGGACTGAAGAAAATAACCAGGTCGTACTTATGCAGATTGATGCTCCTAAGATCGTTCGGTACTGTTTTGTACATCACGCCTTCATTGAAATCAAAGTTGTTTGCTGCCATGAAAGAGGGTATTTCATCCTTGCGCACATCAGCACATATATACAGGAATTTGGTTCCTTCACGGTGCTTGAATAGCAAATTACGCAACTCTTTATTGTTGTTGGAGTCTCCGTAAAACACTTTGCGCTTACGGTACTGCGTATATTTCTGAAGGTACAATGCTATGGCCTCGGATGTACAGAAGAATTTAGTCTCCTGGCTCATCTTAACGCGCAATTCATCGCATATTCTGTAGAAATGGTCTATTGCATTGCGGCTGGTGAAGATAACGCCTGTAAAGTCGTTTAGTGTCAGCCTTTGTTTGCGGAAATCTTTTGCCGGTATACCCTCAACATTGATAAACGGCTGGAAGTCGATGTTTACTTTGTACTTGGATGCAATTTCGAAATATGGCGATTTCAATCCCTCTGGTTGAGGTTGCGCTATAAGTACGTTTTTTATTTTTGATTTTGCTTCTTTGGTCAGTAGTGCTCCAAAGTTTCTTTCTCCTATCTTTTGGGGAATGATAGGTTTAGGGGCCGGGGTTTTAGGAATAAAAGTAGCAGCACCGGAAGAAGTCTGCTTATCAGCGGTCTTTGCTTTTGCCGCAGCGCTGCTACTTTTTAAAAGGGATTTGCTGCTTAATTTTTTTTTTGAGCAGGAGCCGCTTTTTTGGCAGGAGCTGCTTTTTTAGCAGGAGCCGCTTTTTTAGCAGGAGCTGCTTTCGCAGGAGCTGCTTTTTTAGCAGGAGCTGCTTTCGCAGGAGCCGCTTTCTTAGCAGGTGCTGCCTTCTTGGCAGGAGCTGCTTTCTTTGCTGTAGGTTTCGTTGCCATATGCTAAGAAACAATTTTGGTTAACAATTTGATTAGTAGAAAAGCTGTTGAGACTTCTCCGATACAAACATAGATGAAAAAATATTTGAATCCACTGATGAGCACTTTAGACGATGTGGATAAACCTCGTATAATGATGAGCACCAAAGCCACTGATAGAATAACACACACTGATGCGAAAATGAAAATGAAAAATTTGTGTGGTGTGGTGTACAATAGCAATATAGCCGGAAGCAGCAGCAGGCCTACGCTTTGAATGATATGTACTACATGGAATTCGTATAGCGTTGTTATGTTGCTGATGCCAAACACATAACCAATCACGCGCGTAATCACTGTCCTTAATATTAAAAATGATGTGAATAAAAACACAAACACAACTGTTGCTACAAGCGATTGTAACACAAAAGAGGATAGAAAATATTGCAATGAAAATTGAATGAAGAGGCTGAGGCAAACAATAAAATTCATGGTAAGCAAAACAGTGGAAACAGACAGCGATTCTGTTCTGCTGCGGTACACCTGCATGGCCCGGTTGTCGCTCGATACAACTTGGAACAACTCCTGAAAGTCGTTGGCAAACGCTAGTTTCAGGTATGTTACAGCAATTAGCAAAACAAAAATGACAATGAAAAAATCGGTTTCACTTTCCACCAATCTTCTTTGCTGTACATCATAATTTACGGGTAATTCCTTTTGTGTAAATGCAAAAATTCCGTTAGCGAAATCCATATACTCCCGGGCAGTAGCAGTATCTGCTATCGCCTCCGATTCTACTGCTGCATTTATCATGGAATCCTGTTGAGCAGCCAGCAATGAATCCTGATTTATAACCACAGTGTCTTGCACTATCTCATCCTGTGCGCTTACGCACAAGCGGGTTACAAGTATTAATATCAATAACAGTTTTTTCATTTCTAAAAATAATTCACGTACCCAAAGTGTATCTTGCTATTCCGGAAGCTCAGCTTTTCTTCGCTTTGTTTTCCTACTGCATACGCCACACCAAATATACCGGCTTTTGTTTCAAGCGATACACCTGCACCAAAACCGAACGGTAAATTTATGTGAGCAATGTTGCGCATATCCTCTACCATACCGGCATTAAAGAAAGCAAATGCGTAAGAGTTTTTTGACAATAAAAATCTATACTCCACATTTCCAACAAGATAGAATGGCGTCACAAAAAACTCTTCATCAAATCCGCGTAGCAAACCTAATCCGCCTATGCGGTACTTCTCATTTTCGAACAGTTGCTTACTGTATATGTAGCGCCCCTTGAGCGATGTAAGCACCGTCATACGCCGTGTTACGCGTGTATACTTCTCTACCGATAGCGACCACTGCATCCTGAATGCTCTCGCTTTTATAGAATCGTAGAGATACGAAAATGTCCTGTTTGTTTCGGGGTCATAGAGGTTCGCGATAGCGCTTCGCTTATTTATTTTTCTTACCCCGGCGCTTCCTCCAATCTGTAGCACCCATCCCTTCGTGGGATTGAAACGGTAGTCGAGTTGCTGATGAAAATACTCCAGGGCAAATTCGTTGGTGAACACATCTATCACCTTCGGAAACGTTTTGTACTGCCGTACATAAGCTGTGTCCGCTTTCAGCACTATGGTGTTGCGTTGCAGCAGCGATGCCTTCAGGTAATCCATACCTGCAAACTGATACCGCAACCCCAACTCCCTGTCCAGGTCCAGCCATGTAGTGTCGCGCTTATACAATTCAAATCTTCCATCCACGCCTAATGGCAAACCAAAAAGATACGGCCATGCCAGGCGCACTTTCAGTGTTTGTGTTTTGGGTAGCGTCTTGTTCCACTCCAGGTATATCTGTTCACCAAAACCAAGCAATCCATACAAGTTAAACTTTGCCTCACCTGTCACCAACACCTTCTGCCCCGCGCCGCCCGGCAGTATCCCCAGGAAGAAGTTAAACGAACTTGCCTTCTTATCTTTCAGGCTTACATTCAACCTGGTCACCTCCTTATCAAATGATACCGAGGGTGGCTGCAGCTGCTCCACAAAAGGCAGCTCATTCAATCTGCGCTCGGCGGCTTTTACTTTGCTCTCATCGTATGGCTTCCCTTTTTTAATGCCCAGGTATGCTGCTATAAATCTTCTTTTCAATCTGTACTTCCGGTCATTGGATATAGTGTCGAACAAAAATAGTTCGTGCTTATCCATCATCATGCTTGCCTCATAGCTTTTGCCCACAGGCACTATGCTATCCAGGTACACCTCTGCAAATGGATATCCATTATTCTCTGCACTGCGCAATAATTTCTTTTCTATAGTAGCCACCTCCGCCATACTTATCTCCTGCGGTTGCTGTAGCGATCTCATCCGCGCATCGGCCAGCACACCCTCGCTTACATTTCCATTCATTATATATAGTGTAGCAATAGGCTCTCCTATATATATGTATACCTGCATCACGCTGCTATCTGTTTTGGTGCTATCTATCGAAACACCCGCATAGCCCTTGTCGCGCATTTTGCGCATCCACCCCGTTAGCTGTTTTATGCCATCTGCGCTATCCTTAGCGGTGTTCGGTGGCTGTGGTTTAAAATCCTGCGCTATGCTATCGCCTATATATTGAAGCCGCAATTGCTGCGCCCCGACACATAGAAAATTCGCTAAAAGAAAAGATAGGATAA
The DNA here is from genome assembly GCA_002482725.1 of Bacteroidetes bacterium UBA7692. Lineage (GTDB taxonomy): Bacteria > Bacteroidota > Bacteroidia > Chitinophagales > LD1 > UBA7692. Next base: position 4,347 of record DLGO01000136.1, read on the forward strand.
CCAGCCTCAACACATATCAAATTTACGTGCAAAATCACAGACTGCCCCACAGTTTACACACTTTATTATAGCAGTGTAGTCTTTCATTCATTGTGTTTATCATTGCAGCATGGCAGGTATTTATATTCATGTCCCATTTTGCAGGCAGGCTTGCCATTACTGCAACTTCTATTTTACCACTTCGGTAAAAATGAAGGAGGATTTTGTTATTGCCCTGCTTCGCGAAATTGAACTGTCTGCCGGCTACCTGAAAGGCGAACCCATCACAACTATCTACTTTGGTGGTGGTACACCCAGCCTGCTGCACGAAGATGATTTCACGCGCATACTGTTGCAACTGGGCAGGTACCATGACATAAGCAAGCTGGAAGAGTTTACCATAGAGACCAACCCTGATGACCTGACACATGAAAAGCTTACCGGGCTATCTACACTTACCCGCTTTGGGCTGAACAGGTTCAGCATTGGTGTGCAGTCTTTTCACAACGAAGACCTGGCCTACATGAATAGAGCGCACAATGCACAGGAAGCCTTGGATGCTATAAAACGCACACAGGACAAGGGCTTTGAGCTGCTGACCATAGACCTGATATATGGCACCCCTACCATGACGCATGATAAGTGGGCCGAAAATCTGGAGATAGCAAAAGGGCTGAATGTACCTCATTTGTCTTCCTACGCACTTACTGTAGAATCTAAAACAACGCTGGCTAAAAAGATAAAAAAAGGTGAGGCGGTAGATACTAATGATGATAACACTTCTCATCAATTTGATATGCTGATGCAGTTTGCCAGGGAGAACAATTATGACCACTACGAAATATCAAATTTCGCCCTGCCCGGCAAGCATGCCATACATAACACCAACTATTGGCGCGGTGTGCCCTATCTGGGATTGGGCCCTTCGGCACACAGCTTCGATGGCACCAATCGCCGCTGGAATGTGAGCAACCTGAAAACATACATAGACTCCATAGCTAAGGGAAGCATACCTCTGGAAGAAGAGCTACTGACACCCATACAGCGCACCAACGAAAAAATAATGACCTCGCTGCGCACCATGTGGGGACTTCCTTTGGCTACTTTTGTAGATCACCAGGCTTCTTTTACAGAATCATTACAGGAAATAGACCCGTCATGGTATCTTATAAAGGAGGGTAGTATTTACCTGACTAATGAGGGAAAACATTTTGCCGACAGAATCGCAGCAACCTTATTTTTGGAGGAGTAAAGAGTAGTACAAAGCAGACCAATAACGTATAAAAAGATAAACAGCAGATGGCAGTTATAAAACCTTTCAGGGCATTGAGGCCGGCAAACGGACTGGCACCACAAGTGGCAACATTGCCTTATGATGTGATGAATACCAAAGAGGCAAAGCAGATGGCCGAAGGTAACCCCAATTCTTTTCTGCATGTGAGCCGTGCGGAAATAGACTTGCCCGAAAGCATTGATATACATAGCGATGAGGTATACACCCAGGCGGCAAANNGAAAATGGCACCCTGCTTCAGGAAACAAAACCATGCTTCTATATATATGCGCAAACCATGGATGGCCGCAGGCAACTGGGGCTGGTGGCCAGTAGTAGTGTAGAAGATTACTTTAATGATGTGATAAAAAAGCATGAGTTTACCCGCCCCGAGAAAGAAGAGGATCGCATAAAGCACATGCAGCATGTGCAGGCACATGTTGGCCCCATATTCCTTACCTACCCTGAAAATAAAACTATAGATGCGCTGGTAGAAAAACACATCAGCACACACACGCCTATCTTCGACTTCGCGGCAGAGGATGACGTGCAGCACAGCGGCTGGCTGGTAGATAAAGACGAGGATATTGCTACTATAGAAAATATCTTTGCCACGCAGGTACCCTATACTTATATAGCAGACGGCCACCACCGAACAGCATCTGCAGCCAAGGTAGGGAAACAGCTGGCATCAAAGAATACAGCACATACAGGCAATGAAGAGTACAACTTCTTTTTGTCCGTTTTGTTCCCGGCCAATCAGTTGGCTATCATGGATTACAACCGTGCGGTAAAAGACCTGAACGGGCATACACCCGATTCATTTGTGCAACAGCTTGTTGCACAATTTGATGTAGCCAAAATAGATAATGGTAAGCCTACTGCCCTGCATCAGTTTGGCATGTACCTGGAGGGACAGTGGTATTCGCTTACTGCCAAGCCATCTATTATCAGCAGCGACCCGATTGGCGTATTAGATGTTACCATATTGCAGGATTATGTATTGAAGCCCCTGCTGGGCATCAACGACCCACGTACAGATACCCGCATAGATTTCATAGGCGGCATACGTGGCATGAAAGCTCTGGAAGAAAGGGTTGACAGTGGCGAAATGAAAGTGGCCTTTGCACTTTATCCCGTATCGCTGCAACAACTGATAGATATAGCCGATAGCGGAAACGTGATGCCTCCTAAGAGTACCTGGTTCGAGCCTAAGCTAAGGGATGGCTTATTCAGCCACTTGTTCTGATAGGGTATGATTATAACTAAAAAGAGGCTTACTGCACAGCGCAGTAAGCCTCTTTTTAGTTTTTGCTATGCTTATATATTATAGGTGTATCACTTCGCCAAATGCAGCAGCAGCAGCCTCCATGATGGCTTCGCTCATAGTTGGGTGCGGGTGTATCGATTTAATGATCTCATGGCCTGTAGTTTCTAGTTTGCGGGCCACTACTACTTCTGCTATCATTTCGGTTACGTTGGCACCTACCATGTGGCTTCCAAGCCATTCGCCGTACTTCGCATCGAATATCACTTTTACAAAACCATCTTTAGCTCCGGCAGCACTTGCCTTACCAGATGCGCTGAATGGGAATTTGCCCACCTTTACTTCATAGCCCTTTGCTTTTGCTTCTTCTTCTGTAAGGCCTACGCTGGCTACTTCCGGCCATGTGTAGGTGCAGCTGGGTATATTATCGTAGTTGATTGGCTCAGGGTGGTGGCCTGCGATTTTCTCCACACAGGTGATACCTTCGGCACTGGCTACGTGCACCAGGGCTTGGCCTTTCACTATGTCACCAATGGCATATACACCCTCTACACTTGTTTTGTAAAAGTCATCTACCGTCACCAAACCTTTATCGGTTTTTATGCCACACTCTTCCAATCCCAGCCCTTCAATATTGGTAGTAATACCCACTGCCGAAAGTACAATGTCGCAGCTTAGTTGCTCCGTAGTGCCATCTTTTGCTTTCAGGTTTACTACGCAGCCTGTTCCTTTTGTATCAACGCTTTCTACAGAAGTTCCAACTTTGAAGGTCAAACCCTTTTTCTTCATGATGCGCTCCAGTTCCTTACTAACATCGGCATCTTCGCGCGGCAGTATCCTGTCCATATATTCCACTACTGTCACCTTTACACCCAGTGTGTTGTAGAAGTAGGCGAACTCCAAACCTATAGCCCCGCTGCCCATTACTACCATGCTGGCAGGCTGTGCCGGCAGGCTCATGGCTTCACGGTAGCCTATTATTTTTTTGCCATCCTGTTTTATGTTTGGCAGCTCTCTGCTGCGGCCGCCTGTGGCCAGTATTATGTGCTTGGCGGTATACTCAGTCTTTTTGCCAGCCGCATCAGTAACCTCTACTTTTTTGCCTGGCTTCAGCTTGCCTGTACCCATTATGGCATCTATCTTGTTCTTTTTGAACAGGAACTGTATGCCCTTGCTCATGCCCTCGGCTACACCACGGCTGCGTTTTATTATAGCACCGAAGTCGGCTTTCGCATCCGATACTTTTATGCCATACTCCTCGGCATGGTTCAGGTATTCGAATACCTGCGCACTTTTCAATAATGCCTTAGTGGGTATGCAGCCCCAGTTAAGGCAAACACCGCCCAAGCTTTCGCGCTCTATTACGGCAGTTTTCAAACCCAATTGCGATGCACGTATGGCGGCTACATAGCCACCCGGCCCACTTCCTATTACTATTAAATCGTAGTTCATATTTTATTACTTTGCGACCACAATTTAGAAACTTAGTCCGTAACACTAAATAGTGTTACCGTATCCTGAAAAATGTTGCTTATTTTAATGCACGAATGGAGCAGATAGAATTTAATATCCCTTACGCTGTTGGCACCGAAACCGGGCATATTCAACAGGTGATAGCAAACAGGCATTTTGCATCATCGGGGTCATTTACTGCTGCTTGCACCAACTTTTTCAAGGAGAAATACGGCTTTAAACATGCCGTTTTAACTAATTCGTGCACCGATGCGCTGGAAATGTGTACCGTGCTCATGGATCTGAAGCCAGGCGATGAGGTAATATTGCCCTCCTACACTTTTGTTTCCGTGGCCAATGCGCTGCTGCTGCATGGGGCCAGGCTGGTATTTGCAGATTGCAAGAGCGGACACCCGGGCATAGACGAGGACAGCATAGAGCAACTGATAACCTCCAACACAAAAGCAATAATAGCCGTGCACTACGGTGGTGTGGCGCTGGACATAGAAAAGCTATGCGCCATAAGCAAAAAGCACAACCTGATATTAATAGAGGATGCCGCTCATTGCTTTGATGCCTTCTATAAAGGAAAGCCACTCGGTAGCTTCGGCGACTTCGCCACTTTCTCCTTCCAGGAAACCAAAAATGTACACTGCGGTGAGGGCGGGCTGCTGGTAATCAATAATGAACAATACGCGCACCGTGCAGGTATCATAGCCGAAAAGGGAACCAACCGGCAAGACTTTAACCTTGGCCTGGTAAGTCGCTACGAATGGGTGGATGTCGGTGCATCGTATAAGATAAATGAATTGTCTGCGGCATTCCTGTTTGGCCAGCTGCGGGCAGCCGAAGCCATTCAGGCAAAAAGGCTGCATATCTGGAACAGGTACTATAACACCCTGAAACCAATGGCAGATGCAGGTAAATTTGAGCTGCCCATGCTGAATGGTGAGGGTCAGCACAATGCCCATATCTTTTACCTGACGACTAATTCCGCCGAAGAAAGAAATGCATTGGTTACGCACCTGAAAGCGAAGGGCATTTCTGCTTACTTTCACTACCTGTCGCTGCATAGCAGCCCATATTTTGCCCAAACATATTCGGGTCCGGAACTGCCAAATACCAAACGGTTCAGCGAGTGCCTGCTGAGATTGCCTTTGCATTTTCAATTGACAGATGCACAGGTAGATTATATCTGCTCTGCTATCCAAAGTTTCTACACGACTATATAAGCGCATGAATACGAATAGCAATAATGAGAGAAGGGAATTCCCTGCTTTGAGGGCTGTAGCCCTGGCAACCCTGGCCATGCCATTCCTCTACCTTATCTATATCAATTTTATATACAAAGGCGTGCCTGCGCCTGAATTGCAGGGACTGGAGGTGCAAACACCCCCGCCTTTTGAGACGTACGAAAAGCTGATACCGATACTTACCAAAGCTACAATAGATTCACCCGGTTATAACTCATTCTTCAACCTTGGGCTTACCATGTATCAGGCACAGAAATTTGAGGAGTGCATACCGATGTTCAAAAAAGCACTGGAGTATGACAGCAACAAGGCATTGGCATGGAACAATCTGGCAGCGGCCTACGGCTCGCTGAATATGTATAAAGAAGAAATAGATGCCTGTGAAAAAGCATTGGCAATAGACCCTAACCTGACCCTGGCTAAAAATAATATGGCATGGGCAAAAAGCCAGTTAAAAAAATAGACAACATCAGACTGTGCCAAATAAAAAAAGCCTGATCCGTTTCCGAATCAGGCTTTCTCTTTTATGCTTGTATGCAATTATGCTGCTACAGAAGCACGGATGATATTCAATGCACCACCTGCTTTGAACCACTCTATCTGTTGGTCATTGTAAGTGTGGTTTACTGTTATAGTATCTGTAGTGCCGTCTTTGTGGTTCAACACAACCTGCAAAGGCTGGTTAGCTGCAAAGTTGGTTAGACCTACTATATCAATAGTATCGTCTTCCTGGATTTTTTCGTAGTCGTTTTTGTCTGCAAAAGTCAACGCCAACATACCTTGTTTTTTAAGGTTTGTTTCGTGGATACGTGCAAATGATTTAACCAATACAACACGAACACCTAAGTGGCGAGGCTCCATAGCTGCGTGCTCGCGGCTAGATCCTTCACCATAGTTCTCATCACCTACTACTATAGAGCCAATGCCCTGAGCTTTGTAAGCGCGCTGAGTAGCAGGTACCGGGCCGTATTCGCCTGTCACCTGATTTTTCACGTTATCCGTTTTTTCGTTGAAGTAGTTTACTGCACCGATCAACATGTTGTTAGAGATATTGTCCAGGTGGCCACGGTATTTCAACCAAGGACCGGCCATAGAGATATGGTCAGTTGTACATTTGCCTTTAGCTTTTACCAATAGTTTCAAGCCTTTGATGTCCACACCTTCCCATGGAGTGAATGGAGCAAGCAACTGCAAACGGTCTGATGTAGGAGAAATCAACACCTCTACCTTGCTGCCATCTTCTGCCGGCGCCTGAAAGCCCGCGTCCAATACTGCAAAGCCTTTGCTTGGCAATTCCCATCCTGTAGGTTCTTCAAGTTTTACTGCAATGCCGTCTTTGTTGATCAACGTATCTGTCATCGGGTTGAAGGTAAGGTCACCCGCTATTGCAAATACCGTTACCATTTCTGGAGAAGCTACGAATGCGTGTGTGTTCGGGTTACCGTCAGCACGTTTGCTGAAGTTACGGTTGAACGAAGTAATGATGCTGTTTTTCTCACCTTTGTCAGCATTGTGCCTGTCCCACTGTCCTATGCAAGGTCCGCAGGCGTTAGCCAATACCACACCACCTATTTTGCCGAAAGTATCAAGGAAACCATCGCGCTCTACTGTGTAGCGAACCTGCTCAGAACCCGGAGTAATGGTGTACTCTGCGTTTACTGCAAGGTTTTTGTCAATAGCTTGTTGAGCCAAAGATGCTGCACGTGAAATATCTTCGTAAGAAGAGTTGGTGCAAGAACCGATAAGGCCAACGCTCAATTTTGTAGGCCATCCGTTTTCTTTAACTGCCTGCGCAAATTTAGAAAGCGGCCATGCAAGATCCGGAGTGAAAGGTCCGTTGATGTACGGCTCCAGTTCGCTCAGGTTTATCTCTATCAATTGGTCGTAATATTTCTCAGGGTTTGCATATACATCTTCGTCGCTGCGCAGGTGTTCCATAATGCCATCTGCCAGGTCGGCTACCTCTGCACGCTCGGTGCCACGCAGGTAGTCGCTTATTTTTTTGTCGTATCCGAAGATAGAAGTAGTAGCGCCTATCTCTGCACCCATGTTGCAGATAGTACCTTTGCCTGTAGCCGATATAGAGTCAGCGCCTTCGCCAAAGTATTCTACTATAGCGCCTGTTCCGCCTTTTACGGTAAGCAAGCCTGCTACTTTCAATATTACGTCTTTGCCGGATGTCCATCCGCTTAGTTTACCTGTAAGTTTTATACCGATAAGCTTAGGCCATTTCAACTCCCATGCAAGACCCGCCATAACGTCGCATGCATCTGCACCGCCCACGCCTATAGCTATCATACCAAGGCCGCCGGCATTTACTGTGTGGCTATCAGTACCTATCATCATTCCACCCGGGAATGCGTAGTTCTCTAATATAACCTGGTGAAT
>DLGO01000094.1:0-165 GCA_002482725.1 Bacteroidetes bacterium UBA7692
GGCGGAATTCGCGTTTTTCAGCATAGGATACTGCATTCTTGCGGTACTTTTATCTCTTCAAACCATCTCCTATCAACACTTTCACCCAGAATCCTGACGGTAAATTTACCATCAAAATTGTCGGCTCCAACTCCCTTCCAACCCAAAAAAAGTGGCGGTGGTTGG